>JAMCPS010000054.1 GCA_023379705.1 Campylobacterota bacterium | reverse complement strand
AGCGTGACTCTAAAAGTGACTGTGTTAAGCTTTCTGCTGTTGTTTGAAGATCTGTGGAACCAAAATCCGCAGTAACGGTTTCTACGGCTTTCGCATCACCGTATTTGACATCTGATTGGTATCCGACCATTCCTGCACCGCCTTTAGGTGCACAGCCGCTGAAGAGGATTACTGCCAGTGTGATTGATAGTGAAATATTTGTAATTGTTTTCATGAAGAGTGTCCTTATTTATTGGGTACTGAAACAATGATTTTATAATCAACGATCTCAGGAATATTTGTCATTTCGACGATTTGAACTTTTTGATTCTTATGGATAGTAATTGCTTTCCATGGGGTAGTATCTTTGATAAAGCCATTTTTATCATACCATTCTATCTGGTACACAAACCCTTCGGTTTCATCATAGTCGTCATTTTCCAATTCGGCCATAATTTTTAAGAAATTACCTTCTTGAATACTTTTGTGTTTGGTGATCTCTATTCTTTTTTCGCCAATGATATGAATATTTTTGGAGCTGCATCCGGAAAAAAAGGGAACCAATATGGCAGATAAACCAAGTGAAATTAAAACGTTTTTAGTAGGTGACATGATCAATCCTTATGTTATCTGGAGTTAAATAGGTGATGAGAACAATGGTTCCTTTTTTATCTGATGGAAGCACAAATGACTCCTGCGTGTTATTAAGTTTTATGTTGACGGTTGAATTTTTAATGGCTTCAAATTTAGCAATGTAGCCTGAGTTGGGCATCATCTCCCAGTTTCTGAATCCTGAATCCGCATAGCTGCTTCCAACATCGAATACTAATGATGCCACAAGTCCCCCTAAATTTCCAAAATGGTCTGAGGCTTGCTTCGCGGCGATGGCCTTTGTTGTAGCACGAACAACTGATTTTGCAACCTCTCCGGGAAGTTCATCTTTGAGTGTTTTGTATGCCATAAGGTCTGTTTTAAGAAGTCTTGGCGGTTGTAACTTCAGCTGATCGGTCGTAATCGCAACCGTGCTGATATCATTTTTTGGCAAGGTATAAGAGGGAAGATCAATACTGGTATAGTTTGCACCATAAAAGATAGGGAAACGGATTTTTTCAATTTTCATAGCCGGAGCAATACCGGACAATACGATGACAGTGACATCCATTTTAGGGGTTAGATCAGGAAGTTTTACAAATACCTTTGAAACATCAGGATTAAGGGCTAATGCTCTTTTTAAACTGATTTCACCAGCATTGCCGGATGCTGCAGATTGACCTGAAATATCCAAAATAATACTGCTAAGGGCATATGAGAATGGGTCTTGATAATTGTTTACCAATGCTCTGACATCTTCATCCTCAAGCATGCTTGCCAATGAATAGTTTTGCGGTATGTGAGAAGTGTCACTTCCTTTTTGCCGCGCTTCTTCTTTCTTTTTTGCGGCTTCTTTGATTTTGACTGCACTTTCTTTGAGCCAAAATTCTTGGCGCTGCTCCATGCGGCGCATCTCTACGGAGGCATTTTCAAAATTTCCAAGCATGAGATAGTTTAATGCATTAAGCGTATGCATAAAAGTGCGCTCATACCCTTTTCCGTAATAGGTTTCACTTCCCTTGCTCATAAATGATGAACCAAAAAAAGAGCCAATATTACGAACACTGATCGCCGCTCTGTTTTCGTATTCATCCAAAATAGTATAGGCAGTTTCAAATGATTGGATCGAGGATGTAAAATCTCCATTAGCTTGCTGCAGACGTGCTAAATTGAGCCAATACCAAAATTGATCGTCATCGGATTTATCTGATGTCATGGTAGCAAGGGTAGTGGAAAAATTATGAAAAGAGAGACCGGAGCGGAGTTGATTGGTATCTAATACAGTGGCTTGTAAAAGCAACGCAGAAAGAAAGATTATTCTAAACGTAACTTTTAGCAGAGAATTTATCATTGGTACCTAACGTTTAATTTTTTATAGCCTTGATAAACGATTCATAAATATCTTCAAGCTGTAAATCTTGTTCAAGAATCTCCGTATTGTCTTTAACTAAAATGTGTTCCAGTACGGCAACGCGTTTGAGGAGGTATTCAAACATCTCTTTGTTGATATCGGGCAGTTTATTGTGACTAAAAGGGTCTTTATCTCGCCCTTTTTGTATTACATGTGCGGGAATTCCAATGGCAGTGCTGTTTTCAGGAACATTACGAACCACAACGGAGTTAGCACCCACTTTTGAGTTTTCGCCAATGGTGATATTTCCTAAAATCTTGGCACCGGCACCGATAACAGCACCGCGTTTTATCGTAGGGTGGCGCTTACCGGCAATCAAGCTCACTCCGCCAAGCGTTACTCCCTGATAGATTAAAACATCGTCTTCAATAATAGCCGTTTGGCCAATGACAACACCCATGCCATGGTCAATAAAAACCCTGTTTCCAATCGTTGCACCCGGATGAATGTCAATGTTTGTCAAAATCTGACTAATTCCCATGATCATACGGGAGAGTGCTTTAAAATTATTGCGATAAAGACGATTGGCAATACGATACCAAAATATAGCCCATACTCCCGGATAGTTAAAGAGAAACTCTGCAGGAGAACTGATAGCGGGATCATTTTTGTATACATTTGAAAAATCTTCGGTTATTTCTGAAAAAAGTCCCATGATTTTCCTTAGCGTGTTGTTCTTAAGTACCCATTTTGGTAGAGGTACATTTCTAGCTTTTGAAGTGTATCGGTTTTTTCTTCTTCTGTAATAAACTCACTCGTGGCCAATTTATTTTTAAGGTTTGTTAGAAGTTTGGAGGAGTCATAGCCAATATCTTCCAAAATATTGAGGACATTGTCAGATTCGGTAAAATTCTCGATTTCGTATCCTGTGTCATTGATCAAGATTGTACATTCGCTTGGATGGGTAAAGAGATTATGGTTCATTCCCAGTGTCTCTTGATAGGCTCCTACGTTAAAGAAGGCGAGAAAATAATCTTCTTCATCCAAGTCAATATCATGTAGATACAGAGGTGTGTCCGGTTTAAATCGAATTTCGCCATCGCTGTCACAGGTGATATCCCAAAGACTGGCAGCACGGATTGCCGGAATGTCGAGTCTATCCAGCGGCATAATCGGAAACTGCTGTTGCAAGCCCCAATAGTCTGGGATACTTTGAAAAATAGAGCTGTTAATTAAATAGCGCTCTTGCATTTTAACTTGTAACCGTTCGATTTCGGGCACAGGATTGTCTTGAGAAAGGTAAAGTGATTTTTTAATAATTTGATGGACTAAAATCTCTGCATTGGACCTGTCTTGTAGATCAATATGACCAAGGTTAAAGAGGGTCAACAAAGATTCCATATGGTCAAGGGCATCGTGCATGTATTCGATGCATGTGCGTGGTGTGAGGAGTAAATTAAGCTCACGTAGTTCCTCGATCAGAGGAGGGTTCTTCTCTTTTAGCTTCAATGATTTGAGCTGATAATCATGTGAAAACAGTTCAAGTACCGGGGCGATGAGAACAGAATGCGATGCCACGATAAAACGTCCAGATTCTGTGTAAATATCTGGATGCTCAACGCCTTTAGCATTCATAATTTCACGCAGCAGGAAAACAACGCTATTAGAGAACTCTTCGAGGGTATAGTTACGCAAACGTGTGGAGCTGTGCTGTGAATACTCAACGGCCAAGCCTCCACCGATATTGATAGCATTGAGATTGGAAGCACCCATTTTTTTGAGTTCCGCATAGATATTTCCAGATTCACGTAGCACACGCTTGAGTGTTGAGATGTCTTGCATCTGGGATCCGACGTGGAAATGGATCATCGTGAAATATTTCACCATATCGTTTTCTTGCAGCATTCCGATCGCTTCGATTAGCTCAGTCGATGTAAGCCCAAATTTTGCACTTAAACCGCTACTTTTTGCCCAGATACCGCTTCCTTCACTTTGTAAACGCACTCTAAACCCGATGTTAGGAACTTTTAAACCGCACGATTGTGCTACATCGATAATCCATTCAAGCTCACCAAGTCCTTCAATCGTAATCGTAATATCATGGCCCATTTGTGCTGCCATGAAGCCAAGGGTTACCATTTCTTCGTCTTTAAAGCCATTGACGGTAATGGGTGAACCTATTGGTGTCTTAGCCATAGCAATAGCGAGCTCCGCTTTTGAACCCGCTTCCAAGCCATAAGCATATTTTTCACCAAGTTCTACGATGGCATCGACGGCTTCAGGGAATTGGTTGACTTTGAGTGGAAATACGGCACGAAATTTACCGGTATAGTCATTTTCAAAAATTGCACGTTGGAAGTTTGAATATAAAAGATTAATTTGTTTTCCAATGAGATGCGGAAATCGCAAAATCAATGGTCCGCTGAGATTTGTTTTTCGTATTCTTTGTGTAATCTCTATTAGTGACGGTGAACTTTTATAATTGACTTTGACTTTGCCTTGATCAATCATAAAGTTGTTTTCACCCCAGATATCGATACCGTAGTTTTGCATTAATGACCTTTAGTGGTGGAATTTTTGATGAAAATAAATATCGACGTCGAAATAAATTTCTCCGCCTTCATTTCTAAATGTAAGGTGATTTCGTCCCAAATCGGTGATATTTGGAATTCCCATAACCGCAAGCATGTTTTTGATCCCTTTTAGGAGATTATTGTGGTAGTTTGCAATTTCACCTGCTTTTCTAAGAACCAAATACGATGCTCGTAATGTAGGGTTTTGAGTGGCCAATCCGATGGGGCAATGATGAGAGCCAGTACCTGCACACATACGGGCACGAATGCATCCGGCACTCATCATAAACCCACGTGCGATTCCAACAGCATCTGCCCCCATAGCAAGAGTAACAACAACATCATCAGGTGTTAAAATTTTGCCGCTTGCAATAATCTTCAGATCCTCGCGCAAACCGTAATCTTTCATGACAGTATCTAGAATATACAAAGCATTGAGGGTTGTAAGTCCAACAGCCCCCATAAGCTCAAGCGGTGCAGTTGCACTTCCGCCATCTCCGCTGTCTACGGTAATGAAATCAGGATTGCTTTTTCCTAAACGTTTTCGCTGAGACATTACTTCTGCTAATGTGCGGACATTGGCATCATCGGAAATGACAATTTTCATACCAACCGGTTTGAGCGATATGTTTTGCAGTTTTGCAATAAAATCCAAAAGTTCTTCATCGCTAGAGGCATATGGGAAACGGTTAGGCGAAATAAGGTCTTTATGAGCTTCAACTCCACGGTAAAAAGCGATATCGTCGGATACTTTGGCAGCAGCGAGTTTACCCCCTGTTTGTTTTGCACCTTGTGCAATTTTGATTTCCGTCATGCGGCAAAAACGTATTACTTTGGCATAACGGTCAAAATCAAATTTTCCCTCTTTGTCGCGAACCCCATAAAGTCCTGAACCGATTTGAAAAACGATATCGGGCATGTCTGCAGGGACTTCTTTAGGAAAGGCGTCTAGCGGTGCATTCCAATTTATACGGAACAGCAGATGAGAAACAGGGTCATAGATGTAAGTGTTTTCAATATTGCTGTTTAAAAGTATACGGCGATAAACTTTTATGGCTATACCGCGGTTGAAACAAAAAGCGGATATTTTAAAGGCTAACTCGGCAAACCAAGTTCCTTTGACCACTTCAAGATATTCCATATGAGCAACATCGGGACGGTGAGTGTAAAAGAAATTGGAGGTTAATCCCCCTTCGCCCGTGTTAACCGGGAAATGACCCATAGTAGAGCCAAGCGCAAAGGCACGTATTCCCTCAGGGCTTATCGCTCCATCGCTCATAGCTGAGCGTATTATGGGTGTTTTTGTTTTAAAAGGCTTCGTACGCGTTGGTCCAAAAGTTATTCCCAGATCTTGATTGACTTCGGATTCGTTGAGAACATGTGAAGAGTGTTTGACGATAAAGCGAGAGTTGTTAAACGGCTGGGTTAGAGAAAAAGACATAAAGTTAGGGACATTTTTAGCGGCTTTGTAGACCCATTCAATTTTGTCACGTGAATCATAAAAAGCTTCGCTGGCAAAATACTGACGCATCGGTTCACGCAAGGCTTCAAACACATAGCGCATCCGTCCGATAATAGGATAATGGATCAATAATTGATGCCTGCGCTGTACGTAGCGATCATGAACAAACAGCATGAAAAGTAAAACAGGTATAATCCAAAAACCTAATGCGAGGAGTTCATCTAATCCATTGATGAGTGTCTGTTTAATTTCCTCTAACATATAAAGACTCCTTATAGTTCATCTAGCGAGATGATAGTCTCTTTTTGCTCAAGCAAGTCTTTAATCCAGATAGAATTGGTGTTTCTTTCATTTTCACCGATAACTGCACAGTAGCGAGCATTGATACGATCGGCACCTTTGAGATGGTTTTTTAGGTTTTTAGGTTCATATTCAACTACAGCTTTGTCGGTTTGACGGTATTTTTCAGCACACTTGAGAATTAAAGCCAATGATTCGTTTTCCATTGCACCGAAATAATAGCCGTTCCGAGTAGATTCAGGCATCACGATGAGTTCCATAAGACGTTCAATTCCAATCGCAAATCCTACAGCAGGGGTCGGTTTTCCATCCAAAAATTCGATAAGACGGTCGTACCGTCCTCCTCCGGCAATGGCGCTTTGTGAGCCGATGTTGTCACTGACAAATTCGAAGGCGGTTTTAGAGTAATAATCCAACCCGCGTACGAGATTCGTATCGATTTCATACGCAATATTATGATCGTCTAAAATCGTTTTCAACGTGTCAAAATCGCTCTGGCATCCATCACACAGCTGATTGATGAGTTTGGGTGCATTGACATAGAGGTGTTGGCATTTTTCATTTTTACAATCCAAAACACGGATGGGATTGGTGGCTTTGCGTCGTTGGCAGTCTTCACAGATATTCTCGCCGCACGATTCGATAAAAGAGACTAAGTTGTCACGATAGGCGGGCATACAGTTTTGATCACCCAAAGAGTTTAGCTGTAAACGGTAGCCGATCCCTAACGCTTTTAGGATATCGGCTACCATCATAATCATCAGCGCATCTTCATACACCGAATACACACCGAAGCTCTCGACGCCAAATTGATGAAATTCTCTCAAGCGGCCTTTTTGCGGGCGCTCATAGCGAAACATCGCACCGTGATAGTAAAAACGGTGAATGCCCCCTTTTTTATCCAGTTTTTGTTGGATAAAGGCACGGACGACTCCCGCTGTCCCCTCAGGGCGCAAACAGACATCATTGCCTCCCTTGTCGGTAAACTGGTACATCTCTTTGCCCACGATGTCACTGCTCTCACCTACAGAGCGCTTGAACAAAGCCGTCTCTTCGAGCAGAGGGGTTTCGACGTAATGAAATCCATACCGCTTGGCAATGGCTGTCGCGGTGTCTATAAAATAGGTAAAACGTTCATAGTCATTTGATAGGATATCATTCATCCCTCGCAGTGATTGAATCATAAGGCTCCTTTGATGAGATTGGCAATCTCGAGTGTAATGGTATCAATAGATTGTGACGCATCGATTACATGGGTGCTAATCCCTAATGCATGCGCTGATGCTATGAGAGCATCTTGTATGGAGAGGAGATACTCGATTCCTCTGGACTCGATAGCATCGTGTTCCTTTTGGGACAAACGGTAGATTAATTCTTCTGGAGTGAGGACAAGTATGAAAACGTGCTGTGGCAAATGATTATCTGTGGCTAAACGGTTAAGTTGTACCAAGGTGTCAGTATCACAGACATTTTGAACAGTTGCATAGGCAACTCCCGATACGCACGATCGATCGGAGATAATAAGTTTATTGAGATTGGGGACAATCACTTGATGGGTATGCTCGGCACGATCGGCTAAAAACATAAACATTTCAGCATGTTTATTTTCCATTTCTCCGTTAAGAATCATAGACCGTATGGTTTGCCCTATATCCGTACCACCCGGTTCTTTTGTAAAAACTGCTTGTGTAAAGAGTTTGCGTAAAGCTTCTATTTGAGTGCTTTTTCCTGCC
>JAMCPS010000053.1 GCA_023379705.1 Campylobacterota bacterium | reverse complement strand
TCAAAATGATCTACAGCTGCCATATTGTCAGTTTTTTTGAATCCCTTAAAAGCCATATTATATCCTTTATTTGTAAGAGTTAATTAACTCAATTAACTTATTAAAGTCATCGGCAATTTTTCGGTAATTAAATCCGTGTAATCCGCCTTCAGACTGCATTTGTGCAACTGTTTTGTGTTCAACAAAAATATTTTGCATCGCAGTTGAAGCACGAAGTGGAACCAGTGGAAGATGATCGAATCCAAATTCTTTGATCGTATCCAACATGGCAACATAGTCTCTATCATCCTCTTTGATCTTATTAGGAACGAGTATGACATTTTGATTAATAGCAAGAACAGAGTTAATTGCTTCAATAGTGACTTCCACGTTGGCCTGTTCAACAATAAACGGGATGATTACAACTTTCGACCGTTTAATGACGTCAGCCATGTGAGCAGTGATACCACCACCAAAATCATAAATAACATCATCGAGTTCATTCGGGATCGCACCGGTGGCGACTAATAAATGATTGTCATCAAGATGGTTCTTCAAAACCGAATATGACTCATTGGCGACAATACCATAATCGAGCGTATAAGCCAGATTTAGAGCTATTGATGTTTTGCCCTGGCCACCTTTAAAATTCATAATTGAGATTTGCATAATGTTTCCTTTTTATGAGTATCGAACGGCTCTAAAAAACGCCCAAAGGAATCCAGCCGTAATAATCAAACCCCAAACCTGCTGCTGTGTCATTTGACCATTCTTTATAGCATTAGCAAGGACTAGTACAACTGCAACTGCAATTGAAACAATGAAAACTATTTTTAGAATCTTGCCAGCAATCCGTAGCAAAACCCGTAAATTCTGCATTATTTTTTTATTATTAGACAAAGATTTATTCGCCCAATAGGCTTCATATTCTTTGAAAGACATCTCATTCATTTTTTTTGATTCCATAAGGTACTCCTTGTTTTGTTTTACTAATGTTATTATAGTTAAATAAGTTATTAAAGTCAATAGCGTTTAGAAAGTTTTTTAAGTTATTTAAGTGTTTTATAGAAAGATACGTTAAAGGAAAGAGGGGAGACCCTCCCCGGGAATTGAGGGAGGGAATTATTTAATGTGTTTGGTTTTGTCTTTGACTAAAGCATATAATTCAGGCATGGCTTCTTTGCTCACTTCCTCAACAGCAGCTAAATAGGCTTTATTTTTTTTCATTGCATGGCGGTACAATAAAAAAACAGTTACAAATGCAGCGATAATAGCTGCTATGATATTTCCACCAGCTCCAAAAGCAAAAATTGAAATGACACCAACAAAACCTACAATAAACATATAGAACATACAAGCCCCTTTTAAAATTGTTCTTTGTCTTTTTGAACAGTTTCAACACCAACAAATTTCCACTTTCCATCAATGATTCTCAATAAAAGAACTTGGTCTGGCAAGTATTTTGTCATAGAAGCATCAAAACTATCTTTTTTATCTGCATCAATAGTATATCTCATACGAACTTTAGCGAGATCACCTTCAACTTTAGAATCGATTGCAGAATATGTACCAACATCTAACCATGCCACCTGAAGACCTTTATCTGGCTCAGACAGTCTAGTTTTTAACAATTCCGGGTCGTGCGTCTCAAGAGCACTAATGATCTCTGTAGCAGCTGATTTTGCTGTGTCAGCATCCTTTGTTTCACCGCAGCCACTCAATAATAATACTGCAAGAGATGCAGCAACAAGGTTCATTTTTTTCATTGGGTCCTCCAAATGTGTTTATAATGTTATTATAGTTAAATAAGTTATTAAAGTCAAGTATTTTAGTAAATTTATGAAGAAAATAGAGGGGGGGGTGCAAAGAAAGAGAGCTTTTTGAGAGAAAAGGGCAGGGCAGTAGGCGCGTAGCGAATACTACCCAATTGATCTGATGAGAATGATACCTAGCATAAACCCTATTGCTAGAGCTGAACCCCCGGTGATCCATAGGAGTTTGTTATGATTTTTACTTTGATATTCTTCTATTGATTCAACGCTATGTTTAATTTTTGCTACCGATGAAATAATAGATGGGGTAGCCTTCATGAGATCATCAATTATTTTAGATTGTGTCTGAGCGGCTGTTTTAATTTTATCCGTATCCAATGTGATAGTTCGAATGATTTCATCTTCGATTTTTTTAGAGAGAGGCTTCGTGTCGATGCCATTAACAATTGTTGGCAATTCGTCTTTCATATATTTTCTGAGCATTTGAATGCTTCCGAGAGACGCTTGTTTCGACTCAGAACTAACCCTGTTTACATCATCCATTATTTCTTTGATTGCTGTAATGACAATATTTGATGTAGATCCGAGCTTGTCAATGTGTTGATTTAAACCGCTGGCAGTGTTTGTCAGTTTGTCGATATCTGATGCTGCCACATCACTTATCTCTTTGTGAGCGGCAAGAATTGCCTGCTCAATTAAAATAAACTGGAAGAGGGGATCATCTTCAGGTAGATGAATCCCAAGCTCAGAATAGATACTATTCTGGATTTCTTTGACGTCCATTTTAAACTCCAATCGCTTCGAGTTGAGCAAAGATTTTTTGGTAGAATTGTTTTAGCCGTGATTTAGACATAATTTTAAGTTTGTCGGTTGCATCAATATCAGAAAATAGGAGACAGTTCTCAACGGCTGTTGCATAGTCTGCACCGATCAAACTCTTTGGGTCAATTTGTGGGATAACGACTGATCCAAGATATGTACCGGAATCTTTGAACAGTTTTTCAATTTTGGTTTTCGTGAAAGGCACAATACCATCTCTTTGATTTTCAATAACAACATACTTGGCTTTTGGTCCGATGTCCGAAAGCAAGTCAACCGCTCCTTGAATTGTACTTTCTGCGCTTTCTCCCGCCATTAATGGAACAAGAATAGTGATATCAAGATCCATATCAAGAACACCACTTTGCATTAGATAACCACGGATCGGCACGAAAGAAGAAGCCCCATTATCAATAAGCACCGTTTTGTCCTGGAAGTCAGGATTTTCGAGAAGATCATTAAACAAACTATCAATCTTAGTAAGATCTGCCCGTTCACCTTCGTTACTTAAAACATTTCGATCGAGTGCACCTAATTGTTCATAGCGTGAAAAAGTAAAATTAACTCCGTCGGTATCGACACAAACCAATTTTTCATTTTTTGAGCTTAAATATTGGGCCATGATAAGACTAGCCACACTTTTACCAACGCCACCTTTACCCATAAGGGTCATTACTATTTTCATTCTTCAACCTTTTTCATCATTTCTTTGGCTCTACGTGCATGTGGATCATGCGACACACCATTCAATAGACAAGGAATCTTTACACCTGCATCATTGAATTTAAAATATTTTTCTGGGTTATCCGGATCCGGATAAACTCTTCCGACGACATAACCGTCAAAAGTTTTGGTATCATTAGACGTCAATTTTGACGGCTGCTCCTTCTCGTTCGTTTTGCTGCCAGGCTGTTGAACGAGAGGCGCTTTAGTTTCCACTGCTTTTTTCACCTGACTAGGTTTTCTTTTTTCTTTTTTGAAATTTTCTCCTTCCAAATAAGGTTTTAAATTACGTCTGTACCATGACATATAGGTGTTGTAGTTGATTTCAGTTCCAAGAACGCTTTCGACGATCTCTATCTGCTCAACAACACTTAATCCATCTTCTTCAATAAGTTTTCTTATCTCTGATTTAAGGTAATTCAAGGCTTTAGAAAGACCGTATTTTCCATTTTTGTAATCTTCAATCGCACAGTTTGTCCGCACTGCTTTCGCATCCAAAAATTTAGATCTTATATCCATATTATCCACCTATAGTCTGATTCGAGTGTTATTTTGGGTCCAAATTGCTTAAAATATACTTATTTGAAAAGAATTTGAAAAGAAATTGAGTTATTTACAGATAAATAACAACAAATAAACGAGCAATAATCAAATATTTGACTCTTTTTTTTAAAATATGTATAATAGCTCACAAATAGATTAAGCCAGCTATCACAGTCCGACATAACCAAAGGTTAGTCTTACTGTTGCTGGCAATGGGTTTCCCCCTTGACCCCCTAAATCCCTACGGGAAAATCTTTGCCTCACTAAAAGGAGTAATAAATGGCACGCCCCCCAAAGTCAGCCGAACCCCTCACCAAAAAGGTGACGGTTCGTATGACCCAAGCGGACTACGACCGCTATCTCGAAATTTTGCAAAACGCTCAGGCCGGCAATACAAAATATACTGCTTCAGACTTCATTCGTGATGCTATCTATAACCGGCCGCCACCAGTTGTTGTATCCAAAAGGGTATCTGTTGGTTTGACTGAATGTGATCGTGATCGGGTGAGGATGTTGGCCAACACTACAAACAATATCAATCAACTTGCGAAAGCAGCCAATATTGCTTTGCGGGGCAACCCAGATCGATTATTGGAAATCATGCAGAGTCTTGAAGATATCGCAACCTATATCAAGGGGGAGTTATGTTGATTGTTGTGGATGATCAGGCTAGGACCAATGGTATTGTTAATTATCTGAAAAACGGAACCAATCATGATAGAGATGCAAAAGATAAAAGGGTAACACTTTTTGGAGATCTTGATGTATTGGACCAAACAATCAAAATTGCGCAGAAAAAAAATTACAGTGAAACATATCGTAATATCGTGTTGAGTTTCAGTGAGGATATGCTCGAAACTAAAACACTTGAAGAGATTACCGAGAGTTTTATCAAACAGTATATGTCAGGGTATGGCAGTGATGAATATGTAGCTTACGCGGAAGCCCATCTTCCTAAGATCAAAGAAATAGTTGACCCGGTAACAGGGCAGGTTACAACAAGAAAACCCCATATTCATATCGTTTTTGCAACATATTCACCAAAACTCGAAACACGCTTGGAACTAGGGCACCATGGTAATCGATACGGATCGGATAATCATGAGCTTGGTCTTTGGAAAAATTGGATTGAAGAACGATATGGCCTCGAAAGTCCGGTCGCAAGAACCGTCCAAAAAGATATATCAGATATCGTGTGGATGAAAGATCGTCGTGATGCGGTTCAACCGTTATATCGTGCGATTGAAGAGAATATAGATTCTATAAATTCTTATGGTGACTTGTTCGATGTTCTTAAACGTGCCGGATGCGTAAAGATTGTTGAGAGCACCACAAAAGCCCGGACACGCTATGTATCCGTAACGCTTGATGATGGGAAGACCTATCGCCTTAAAGGTCCATTGTTTGGAAGAGAATCTTTTGGTGGTGCATTAAGTCAGATCCAAGCGGAGGTGGAAGAGGGTGGATACAAAGAGAGGAAACCTGGTAAATTCACACCAAAGCCTAAAAAGCTTGAAGAAATAACTGCAAAACGGGAAGAATATATTACCAAGAGAGCTGCTGCTGCTCGTCGTCGGGCAATTGATCGTGAACAACGCGAAGAAATAGAACAACCACAAGCAGTGCACACTAAGAACAAATTAATTCTCCTCTTTTTTTCGAGAGCTAATACTGAAGCTCGATCGATATATGGTCACGAAATTGGCTATAACCTCAAAGGTTTATGGGTGAGCAAATTCAATAATCAGCCGGTCCCCATGACTGTCATAAAATCAACCGCTAAAAATATTCATGTGGTTGATAAGGGAAACGAAATTGTGGCCAAAGGTGAAAACATGAAGGAACAAGTTGCCATCATGTTTGAACTCGCGATTGCTAAGGGATGGCAAGATATTCATCTCGAAGGGGATGATGTGAATCTTGAGCAGATCATGGATATTGCTAAGGAAAGAGGGCTTCATATACCGATATATATTGATGGGGTTCAGTTCTACTATCCAAGCTTTTCAAAGCCAAGACAACCGCAAGTGACAAATAAAGTAATAAATGAAACATCCAACAATAACACAATTAAAGAGCGAATTAAACACAAAATACAAGAGGATGATATGAATGAAGTTCCTGAATTCACAGTTCAACTTGCAAAAAGAGTTTTAAAAGGGGATGATTTACTTTCTTATCTCCAGCAATCCCATGGAATAGATCCTAAAAAATATAAAACGTGGATTCATCAGAATGGAGAGCAACGCATCAAATGCGGATCCCGCAACTATAGCTTAACCGACTTTTTAACAAAAGAACTCAATCTTGACTATAGTAGTGAAGCTCTCCAATTGTTCAAAACAATATACGATTACTATGCAGCACAATACGTTCAAGATATTGCATCCGGACAATCAAACAAACCTCTCGATAGTCGCCGGTCATTTGATAAGGAAGCGGAAAAAGAGCAGCGCAAAAACACCAAATCATTCCTGGATAAACATATTATTCCCTACCTTGATCGTGCAGACTTAGTACGAATCAAATACAATTCAGATAGTTCCACCAAAGGAAAACAAGTATTCGAAACCGGCATCAAAACGGACGTTATTTACGACCGGATTGGCAAGGCTAATTCGTACTTTGATAATATGATTAATCAAGAAAATATCTATCTTGCACAACGAGAAGATAGTATGACTCAGCTGATTTGGCTCGACGACATCAAACCGGAAAATATCGATCAAACAATGACCTTGATTGAAACTTCGCCGAATAATTATCAATCATTCATGAAACTTGATCGGGCTGTGACTATGGGTGAGGCAAAAAAGATACGTGAAATACTTGCTGATTATTATGACGCGGATCCAGCTGCAAAAGGTAATATTCAACCAATGCGGCTTCCGGGCTTCGAAAATCAGAAACCAAAACATCAATCTGATGGTAAAGGTTTCCTCGTGAGTGTTCGCCAGGAGAGTGATTTTCGTTTCAACGTTGATGAGCTGTTGTTAGAATATGAAGTGCAGCATGAAGATCTTCAGGAAGAAGAACAAAAAATCGATGCACCAAAACACCAATCAAAACTCAAAACTATTGATGAATTCAAGCATGAAGATCGGAGTATCCGGGATTTCCATTACGCCAGGTATCTAGCACGTTCTGGATTGACAGATCAACAGATTAAATCGATTATGAATGAGCAGATCAAAGATCTGGAAGAGCGCAAAAAAAGCCATTCCGAGAATTATCTTGATCGGACAATCATCGCAGCAAGAACACGTAAATATTCTCAAGCGACGAGGGATAAAGTATTACGTGATTTTGTGAAAAAATCAATCGAACAGAAACTAAAATAAATCAATCAACAAAGGAAATCAAATGCAATATGCAATCGTTCAACACAGTGATTTGAAAGGGCTTAACAAACTTGTTAATAAGGCCATAGGTGAAGGTTGGGAGCCTCAAGGTGGAGTTTCTGTAAGTAGCGAACGTACTTCTACGATCAGTAGATATTCTGTTTATTGCCAAGCAATGGTGTTGCATTCGGACAAAATGGCATCGATTGAAACGGGAGAGATTGAGAACGGCAAAATCTCTAAAGAGGCAACATTGATCCAAAAAATTGTTGGGGTAGTTCTCGTTCTTGGAATCATCGCTGCTATTGTCAAATGGGTTTTTTAATATAGGGTGTAAATATGTCTTTCAAAAAAAATCATATTGATGATTCAGGTTGTGAAGGTGTTGTTGGTGGATATGCTATAAGAGCCAGAGACAACATTCGAGTTTCTATTGTCGAAGCAGATAAAGACGATGAAGAAGATTATTACTGTCCGGAGTGTTTTTCTCTTGTTCGCCCCAGAAAACCAATAGATAAAATTGATCATTTTTACCATTATGCGCGACAATCTGATATGGACTATACCCCAGAATCACAACTTCATCAGATTTCTAAAAACAGTTTGTTGCAAGCTTTGCGTTCAATTCATCCTAATGGAAAATGGGAAACAGAAAGAAAAATCCCTTCGATCAATTCGATACCTGATATATCTGGGAGAATCAATGGGATCCGTCTTGTAATAGAAATACAAAAAAGCTCCATCAAGCCTTCTGAAATTACAAGAAGAACAGAAAAATATGCTTCAATAGGTTTGCCAGTTTTGTGGATTATTCCACTTCACAAACCATTGGGTGATGAAATGTTTCGGCCAAGAATGATAGAAAAGTTTTTTCACGAAATGTATAATGGAAAATGTTTCTATTGGGATGCAACTCGTCCTGATGAAATATACCCTGTACATTTTTCAAGAGCCTACCGATATATTGAACGTTCCGAGTTTTATAGTGAGACAGGTGATCTGCAATCATTTGGCGGATACAACAAAGCATACAAAACAATCAAAACACCAAATTATGGGAGATATATAAACATAACAGAGGCATTTGATACTGAAATCATTGAAGGAGCAAAAAGGTATCTTGACACAGAAACTGTGTTGCCTAAAGCATTTTTATACAAACCAAAACAAAATATTTGGTGGGATCGACATGACAACAGTATTGCTGAAGAGATAATAATTGACAGATTAAATACTTTGCAAATAAAAAGAGTCACATTCGGTAAATACAAAAATAAATCCATTAAAGATTTCATATCGGATGATAGCTATTGTGAATGGTTTGAAAAGAATGTTGATTTAATCATTAAACACAGCAATATTTATGAAGCAATTAATTTAAAAAGAGAGCTCTCCAAAATCAGTGGAAAGGATACAAAAAAGTGACCCTATCTATTGACACTATGTCGAAATAGTGTTATAATAATGAAGATATAAAAAGGAGCTCACGATGTCAAAAGATTTTACTCGCTTTGTCTCTCCAGACCGGATCAGTGTAGATCTTGTAACCGCTAAAGAGGATCGCGCTTATGAGGAAGCCACAAAAGGTTTCATACATGCGTTTGTTGTGCCTTTCATTTTATCGTGGATTCACCCACTTGTTGCAACAGTTTATCTAGTCACAGCCGCTGTTTTGTATTCTACCGTTTTTCGGCATCGATCTCAAGGATTTTGGGGTGTTATCGTGCTGTTTTTGGCTATTTGGCTGCTTTTGGTTATCTCATGATAGAGAACAAAGATAATGAAGCAAAACAGTTGAAAGCTCTTGACCGAAAATCACATTTATGTGATGTTTGTGGCATCCAATTTTTTGGTGGTGGAAAAGCAAAATACTGTTCTAACGCCTGCAAGCAAAAATCAAAATATCAACGAACGAAAGAGGGGACCAAACCTAGACACGGCCGAATCAGAAAAATCCGTATGAACGATGATGATACTCTTCTGGTTCTTGAACTTAACAATATGATTTGCAGATTAATGGCCGCTAGAAATAAAGGCACACAAAAAGAGATTGATTACTTGATCATTGATGAGTTTGCTGATAAACTGGATCTATTTTCCGAGCTGCTTTTCAATATTGAAAAAGATATGTTTAACCGGTAAAAGCATAATGATTTTCAATGACGAGTTAAATATTTTTTCGGAAATTGATAAGAACAATAAAATTTTTCGTAAGTCTTTACTGGAAGTGCATAATTATAAATGTTTCTATACTGGGAAAAACCTTTCCTATGAAGAAATGGAAGTTGATCATGTTTTTCCAAGTAATTTATCGAGAAAAGATGAGATTATTCAAATCATGGGTGTTTACCCAGGTTTCAATAGTGATTCATTCGCTAACTTCGTGCCAACGAGCAAGCAGTTTAATATCGATAAAAGTGATTATTTCAATAGAGATGAATGCCTATCTTTATTGAAAACAAACATTGATTATTTTGCAGAAATGGTATTGATTCATTATCAGAATAAGCAAAGAATTATTACGCTGCAATCCAAAAGTAAAACAGGGGTTCTTGGGTTTTATAGCCCAAAAGGCGGTGTTGGAAATACTACTTTTAGCATAATGCTTTCAAAGCATTTCAATTTCAATTTTTTAACGGCAGGTGTCCAACCTTGGTATGCCTATGATAAAGCCTTCTCGTATCAAACTGTTGATACATGTCTGAATGGAATTGCCTATGGATCTTCTTATGATCTACATCGTCATGAAAATGATTCAAATATTATTTTTTTATTACGTCACGCGGATATCTTTTTTATGTCTCTTCAGGTGTCATTAATCGATTTGTACAGTATCGTAAATAAAATTGATGCTTTGTTGGATAAAAGAACATTTAGAAAAAACATGCCTAAAATCCATTTCATAATTACAAATATTGATAAATTGGATGAAGATGATTGTGCATTTGAAATACAAAAAGTATTGATGGAAAGGTATGAATATTCTGAATCGAATTTCATCATGATCAATAAAAGTCATGAATTTGGTTTCTTGGCAAGTGGAAAGGGGACTATTAACGATATCAAAGAAGAAGGATTAAGAAATGATTTTTTGAAAATTGTGGAAAGGGTTGAAAAAACAATGTTTAATGTGTACTCAACAGACACATACTTGGGGTCGTTTCAGGAAACGGAATATATAGCACGTTAAGAAAATTTTACCACTCATAAATCATTTTCTACAGAATTCGGAAAAAATAGCACGCTAAGAAGATTTACAATAACTCTATCGAAGCATTTTGCAATAA
>JAMCPS010000052.1 GCA_023379705.1 Campylobacterota bacterium | reverse complement strand
CGCGGCTACCTCGCCACACATCCCCAAGCGCTTGAGGTTATACTTCGATTAAAAGACGATCAAGCACCTCTTCGATTCGACTAACACCGACGATTTCCAATGCATTTTTAACTTCATCAGGAATATCGCTCAAATCTCTATCAAAGTTTTTCTGTGGGATAAGTGCCAGTACCATTCCTGCACGATGCGCAGCTATGAGTTTTTCTTTAAGTCCGCCAATTGGAAGAACATTACCGCTAAGTGATACTTCACCCGTCATGGCGATATCGGCACGCACTTTTTTATTTGCAAGAATCGAAGCGATAACGGTACACATAGCGATCCCGGCACTTGGGCCATCTTTGGGTGTCGCTCCATCAGGGACGTGAATATGCAGATCAAAGCGCTTATACACTTCGCTGGCGTCCACAGTAACATTGCCCTCACGCTCAGTAGGACTTAGAGGGATAACCGAGTGATCTACCGTAATTTTACCGCTGTCAATGAGGGTTTTAACTACCGAAAGTGCAATACGTGCCGACTCTTTCATCACCTCGCCCAAACTTCCGGTGAGCTGCAGCATCCCTTTTCCGTTGATACGAATCGCTTCAATTTTGAGGACATCGCCTCCGACTGCCGTCCACGCAAGGCCGTTTACAACCCCAACACGATCGACATGATCGGTCTTTTCAATCTCGAAGACCGTTTTTTCCAAAAAGTCCTTGATATTTTTAATACTTACGTTAATTTTCTCCGCATTGGGATTCTCTAAAATCCGTTTAGCACTTTTACGAACAATGTCCGCAATACGACGACGAAGATTTCGTACCCCAGCCTCGCGTGTATGCTTCTCGATGACTTCAGCCAAGGCCATTTTGGAAATAGAAAGCTCCGAAGATTTAAGACCGTGCTTTTTAAGTTCCTGAGGAATCAAATACTGCTTGGCAATCTGAAATTTCTCTTGAGGCGTATACGAACTCACCGGTATAAACTCCATGCGATCACGCAAAGGTCCCGGAATCTGCCCTGCATCATTCGCCGTTGCGATAAAGATTGCACGACTAAGATCGAGATTGAAATTAAGATAATAATCTCTAAAGTGACTGTTTTGCTCAGGATCTAAAATTTCAAGCAATACCGCAGTTGGATCACCACGATTGGATTTGGCTACTTTATCAATTTCATCCAACACGATAACCGGATTCATTTTTTTAGCTTCAATCAATCCTTGAACAATGCGCCCCGGCATTGCTCCCACATACGTACGACGATGCCCTCTCAACTCATTGACATCTTCCAAGCCACCCAATGCTACTCGAATCAAAGGACGCTTAAGTGCCACAGCAATAGAATTTGCCAATGAGGTCTTACCTACACCCGGAGGCCCCACAAAGCACAAAATCGCTCCGCGCCCCTCTTTGTCACCCATGCCGCGAAGCTCTAAGAGCTCTTTAACGGAGAAATATTCCAAAATACGCTCTTTTGGTTTTCGCAGAGAAAAATGATCCTTATTAAGCTGTGTTTCTACCTCATGTACATGGAGCGCTTTTTTAGCCTCTTCGCCATACGGAATATCCAATATCCATTCCAAATAGGTTTGTATCATCCCGGCATCCGCGCTGTCTGGATGCATACGGGCAAAACGCTCTAACTGCTTATTGATCTCTTTGTAGGCATCTTCATGCATCTTTGATTTCTTAGCTTCGAGCTTTTTACGGAACTCTTCTATCTCTTCATCACGATGCGTATCGGTACCAAGCTCTTTTTGTATCTGCTTGAGCTGTTCTTTCAAAAAATATTCTTTGTTTACTTTTTCAATGCGTGTATGCACTTTGGAACGAATTTCTTTTTGCAATTTGTTTGCTTCTATCTCCTCGATGAGCTCATCAATCAGCATTAAAAAACGCTTTTCCGGATCACTTTCGATAAAAAGTGCATAGGCGTTCTCTTTTTTAAGCTTAATCGAACTGCAAATCAGATCAATAATACGGTTGTAATCATGATTTTCTTCAATCGTACGCAGCAAATCAGCGGGAAAATAGTTGCTTACTTGCGATAATGCACGTACCTTTTCGCGTAATACTTCAAGGATTGCATCCATCTTCAGATTACCGACACTTTCTGAAGCAATCACATCGACATGAGCACGTAATGGATTATCATTGCTAAACTCCATAATATGTCCGCGCGCAAGACCTTGAAATAAAATTTTGATACGGCCATCAGGCAGCACAACTTTACGCATAATAGAGCCAATAACTCCCGCATCATAAACTGAAGAACCCTCACGTTCCCCTTCATGATCGGGCTTGACCGGACATACAATCACCAAAGAATTATTTTCAATGGCTTCAGTAGCCGCGGCAATATTTTTTTCATCATTCAAAAAAAGTGGAGAAATCATAAAAGGATATAAAAAAAGATCATCCTCTGCAATAACCGGTAAAACGGTTGGAAACGGGCTGTAATTGCTAAGTTGCATTGATAAGAATCCTTAATCATTAAAATTATGCTTCTTAAGAAGCAAGCTTTAGTAGCCATAGCGGCTAGCGTAACAAAAGGGATTTTATTCCTTTTGTATTAATTGGTAGTATTATCGTCCATAGAGACAACGTTTCGTGTTTTTGGAATCATAAATGCATACCAGCTGCTGCTTCCATCTCCTTCAAATATCTCACGATACCATGGTACTTCAGCTGCTTGAATCTCTGATGGATTAATCCATGTCACAGGAGCACTGTTTCGATAAGCCTCTGCACCTTTTGGTTTTCCCAAGCGATCGTACAATCCTGCAATATGATCATTCAATATTGACTTTGCCAACTGCAATTGTGTCTCCATCGTGGTAATCAGCGGTGTATAAATTGAATAAGGATAATTCATTTTAAAAAGATTCGCCCCTTTTAATGTCTCATCAATCAACCCCTGATCTCGCCCAGAATGAGGAAGTGCTAAAAATTTTGATTTTATTTTCAAAAACTCAGCATACTCTTTTCCCGCAGAAGTTGCATAGCGTCGATTGTATTCATCCAAGAAATGTTCTGAGAGCAAATACTCTTCATACGCCATATGTGCTTGCGCCATGATCAAGGTTGCTTCATTCAACAAAGGAGAAGCGATGTGTTCACTTTGCAATGAGCTGTAAGCACTGTCTGCCCTCTCCAAATTTCCATCTGATATGGCCGTAATCATTTTTTCGTACCAATAATCAGCAGACTTATTGTATTCATCAACATCTTTGGCACATCCGCCCAAAAAGAGTACAGTCATTGCTGCCATAATTACGATTCGAATCATCATTTTATACTGTCCATTTTCTGTTTAAGTTAAAACCATTTTACCAAAAAGAAATTAATATAAAGTAGCTATTTACCCTGTATATAGCGTGAATATTCCCACTATGTGACTTTTTTTATAGATCATGTGTTAAAATCGTGAACAATCCTTAATTTTGTGAGGCTATTATGCAGTTTACTCTACAACTTCCGATACTTGGTTTCGAGTCTGTGACTCACATGGAACTCAAAAAAATTGATGATATTTTTATGCGTCTTGAAACAATGGATGGTGGTCCATCGTTTACGCTTATCAATCCCTATGCTTTACGTGAATACTCGTTTGATATCCCGACATCTCTCCAAGCTGCAATGCAAATTGATCAAACCACTAATTTGCTCATCTTTAACATTGTTATTTTAAGCAGTACCATAGAAGATTCAACCATTAATTTTGTTGCTCCCTTGATTTTCAACACAGACAATCAAACAATGGCTCAAATTATCATCGACAACCGTCCTGACTTTGCCATTGCAGAACCAATCCGCAACTATCTTAAAGGCCAATGCGATGAGTAAGCCCCTCATCACCTTTATTGGCAATGGAAAAATGGCTCTCTCGATTGCCAAAGGGCTAAAAGAAACGTATGCACTTGAAGTCATAGGACGTACACAAGAGGCTTTGGATCAATTTGAAACCGCATTAGGAAGCAGTGTCCAAAAAACACTCTATGAAGCATCTACTTGTGAGGGAAAGACTCTGCTCCTATGTGTCAAGCCTTCCAATCTTGCTGAAATTTCTACCCGTTTGCGAGGCCGAGCAAAGGCCCTTTATTCAGTGCTGGCAGGAACCCCGTTATCTTCACTGCATTCTATTAGTGCTGTGAGCTATGTGCGTGCAATGCCAAATCTTGCCGCACAAGCAGGTCTGTCAATAACATCACTTGTAGGTGATGCATCCCTACGGGATGAAGCCGTTGTATTGTTTAGTTCAATCGGCAATACCTTGTGGCTTGGAAGTGAAAAAGAGCTTGATATTGCAACCGCTCTTGCGGGAAGCGGTCCTGCTTATCTAGCTCTAATAGCAGAATCCCTATGCGATGGAGCAGTACGAGAGGGACTCAAGAGGGATGATGCCATGACCCTCATGCGAGGTCTTTTTGAAGGGTTTGGAGCACTTATACAAACAACCCCTCCGGCTTTGCTCAAAGACAGTGTGATGAGTCCAGGAGGAACAACCGCTGCAGGATACGGAGCATTAGAAAAATTTGGCGTACGTAACGGATGCATGGAAGCCATCCACTTGGCCTACGAAAAAGCAAAAAGTTTTAAATAGCGTTGCGATGAACTTTCATCGTAAAGGACGATTTAATTTTATCCCCCTCACGCTCAAAATAAATAGGAAAATCAACCCCAATAATCCAGTCACTCTTGTTTATTTTCTCAAGAAACTGATAAAAGACCTGTGGTGACGTTATCTTCGTTGTGGCGTTGACTTCATAGACTTTAAACGAACCGTTTTGGTCTACCATCTCAATCTCTGTTAAATACAGATCTTCAAAATCTCTATGATTGTTTTTTGTGAACTTTTTAGGATCAAACGGTGTTTTGAATGCTTTAATTGTATGAGTATTTTCACTTTTCAGCTTCTCTAATTTCTCATTCACTTTATCATATTGTCCTTGTACTCTAGCAATCATCTGTTGTTCTTTTTTACTTTCCAGTCGTAATGCACGATACTCTTTACCCTTTGGAATCAAGAAAAAGACTGAAAACACAACAATACCTATAAATAAAGATAAAGATACAAGAATTAAATACAAAGTCCGGTAATTTTGACGCTTACTCATTCAATAACCTCTACCGCAGTTTCATCATCCAAATAATTTGTTGATGTAAAGTTATACCATCCGTTTTGAGCTGGATAATAACTCGTATACGTTCGATGAAAGATAGATCTCAACGGTGCTTGCAATAAAGCTTCATAGGTATCTTTACTGGGTGTAATACCCGAAAGAACTAAAGATTTAGCCCCTAGTTCTGCACGGGTCAGTGTAATTTTATCCGGCACAAGATCAAAAAGATTGCGAATGCTCTCTTTCATCACTATGTTATTCGTTGTGATGCCTTCATTTAACCGAATTTCGGCTTCAATATCTTCAATACTTTTTTCTAAAATATGCGTTTTTTCATTAAGGTTTTCTATTCTCTTGCCCATACTTGAATGTTGCGACTTGAACTCATAGGTTTTATAACTTAAAAACAAATAGGTTCCTACAACCATGGCAATACTGACGATAAAGAAAAAAAGTGCAAGTTGAATTTCACCGCTAATGACTTTCTTACGACGGGGGGTAATTAAACTGTATTTCAAAGCCCCTCCTCTTCTTGCATCGCAAGTGCATTTATGGTTTCAATAACATTGACTTTACGGACTAAAACATTCAAAAAGAGCTCTTCTTCCAAATAACGTTTTAATTCGTCACTCGTACCTTTTGAATCTGCAATACACACTGTTTCTAAAAAACGGTTACGACATTCGTCCATACTGTAAAACTGATGTAATGTCTTTTGGATATAGCTAAAATGCTGATAATCCTCTGCAGAACCATCGATCTCTTCTTTAATCATCATATGTTCTCGCGACAAACGCTTCTCTTCACTCGTAGGCATATCTTCGCTAAACTCATGAACTTCTTCAAGTTCATTCAGATCATCAATATCGCTAAGCGAATCCAAATCATCAATAATATCAAGATCTTCGAGTCCCTCAATATCATCCAAATTAATCAACCCGTCCCTATCCTCTTCTTCTTCAACTATATTTGAGCTAAAATCAATCCCCATAGCCTCCTCTGAAGTCTCTTCCATATCAGAACTCTTCTGATTCGTATAATGATGAGCATATTCAAGTGTTCCATTATCAAAAATCGCAATTGTAAAAAGACCCGGCATCGAAAATGCGTAAAGAGCAAATGTCTCTTTAATCTTATCTGCAAAAGAATGTTCGAGAATGGAAAAAGGGGAAAAAATAAAATCGAGTCCTATCGCGTTGTACTCATAGGTTAAGGAATGCAAATCATCAAAAGAGGCATAAAGCGTCCACTTCTTGTTTCGGCAGACTTCGCTTACACGGGTATCATCGCTGTGTTGGGTTTTTTTGTTATTGGCGCAACCTGCATGAGCACCTTGATGTGCCTGAGTATTGAGAGTACTGATATAGTAGATAGGAGAAACATCAACAGCTTCTTGAATGTAACGATTCATGAGACGCGAAGGTTCGTCTCCCTCGAAATGGCGTTGCTCTTTGTACAAAACCTTTTTGTTTTTAAGCGCAACCGTCAGTACTTCATGCCCATCTTCAACACGAACAATGGAAACAAATATTTTTTGGAATAGCCGCTCTAGCACTCTTTATCCTCTGTTTTGTGACATAAAGGGTGCGATTTGAGGTAATTATCCATTTTCAACGCATTTCCCAACTTGGTATAAATCTGTGTTGTTGCCATACTTGAATGACCGAGCAATTCGCTAACATCGGCAATTCTGGCATTATTATTTAATAGTTCCGTTGCGTACGCATGTCGAAGCTGGTGAGGAGTAACATGCAATCCAACCTCTTTAAAAACCTTCATAATGGAGTATCTTAGACTATTTTCGCTTAATTTTTCTCCGTTTGCCTCAAAGAGAAACTCCCCTTCGCCCTTTTGAACTTTATAGTGTTGTATTGCCATATAAACGTCCTTTAAAACAGGCACATCACGTTCTTTAGACCCTTTTCCCATAACCCTGCACCATCGCTCTCCCACGTTTGCTGTACGCAACATTGCGAGTTCGCTGATCCTCAATCCCATCGTATAAAGCATCAAAATAGCTAAATGCTCCATCATAGGGGCATGAGAGAGTGCTTCTATAATATGTTCATGCGATACAGGCTTTGGCAATGCCTTAGGGACTTTAACACTCTCATCTGCTCTTAGATGAATGACCGTTCCCTCGCGGCGAAGGTATTTAACAAAACTGCGAATTGCACTTAGTTTACGTGCTATTGTCTTGGCTTTAAGCGAAACAATTTTCATCCTAAGCGGAATCAAATTTATATGTATTTCTTCCCCTGCATAGTCAATGTCGGCATGTTTAATCATCTCCGTGATGGACTCTTCATAACTAAAAATAGTCAAAGGAGAATATCCTCTGAACTCCTCACAATATTTAAGGAATTCCTCTTTTTGAGTGTGTAACTCAATCATGACAAAGCATGAAGCATTAACACTTTATGCAAACGTTCTTTTGCTTCATCCATCTGCAGTCCTTCCAAATCAATGGGCTCTGATGCATAAAAGTTTAGAACACCAAACGGCTTTGGAATCACAAAGCGGTCCCAGCTTCCAAGCTGCCAATACGATGTGGGGACACAACTGTAAACGATCACTTTGGCCTGTCGTTTTTGTGCCATCACGACAACTCCGTCACTCACCGTATAGCGAGGTCCTTTAGGACCATCAGGCGTGATTCCGATATCGTATCCATCTGAGAGTGATTTCAACCCCTGAATCAATACCTTTGCTCCGCCTCGGGTTGTCGAACCGTGAATCGTTCCTAAACGAAAGAAAGTCATGATACGGGCAATAATCTGACCATCAAAATGGTCACTGATCAGCACTTTTGCTTTTGGAATTTTGCGAAATTGATAATAAAGATAGGGCTGAAGTAACAAATCCCCATGCCAAAAGGCAAAGATAACCGGCTCTTGGGGAACCGTTTGCGGCATATGAAAATGTTTGCGTGAGGTAAGATAAATAATTCGAATAAGAAATGCGCCAATAAATGGGACTACATTAAGAGCAAGTGCGCGTAAAAAACGCTTACGCAAGAATTTCTCCGTATTGAACCATACGGGAAACCTCCGTAATTTTCACTTTGGCAATTTTTCCCAGCCACTCTTCGCTTCCTTTGACTTTGACCATGATGTTATTATCACTGCGCCCAGCCACATAGCCGTCATTTCGAAGTTCTTCGAAATAAACGTCTACGACTTTGCCAAGATTAACCATTTTTAGGTCATCCAAAATAGAATCATGATAGGCTTGAAGGGTATTTAAACGCTGGGATCCCACTTCTGAATCAACAACATTTGTGAATGACTCTGCTTCCGTTAGAGGCCTTGGAGAGTATTTAAAACTAAATACCTGTTCAAAACGCACCCTGCGCACCACATCCATCGTGTGTTCAAAATCTTCATCTGTTTCACCCGGAAATGCTACGATAATATCGGTACTAATACTCACATCCGGAACCATCGCTCGCAGCTTTTCCACACGGTTCAAAAACCACTCTTTGCTATATCCGCGCTTCATTGCTTTGAGAATTTTCGTCGATCCGCTTTGTAGCGGCATGTGCATCGATTTACAGATCTTTGGATTTTTGGCAAACTCTTCGATGAACTCATCGTCCATGTGAAGCGGATGGGGTGACGTAAATCGTATACGCTCAACACCCTCAACCGCACTCACTCGGCGCAACAGTTCTGTAAAATTGACTTTTTCATGGTCACCCGAAAAACGGCGGCCGTAATTGTTGACGTTTTGACCCAATAAAAAGATCTCTTTTACACCGTTTTGAGCCGCTTTGGCAGCTTCGGCTACGATCAGATCTGAGGGAATAGAGATCTCATCACCGCGTGTTTTTGGGACAATACAAAACGTGCACTGCTTATCACATCCTATGGAGATATTGATGTAGGCTTTATAACCGCTGGAGCGAAAGTCTTTGAAAGCAAATTGAGATTCATCGTAATCGATGTCAATCTCTACGGCTTTGTCTTTATGAATGATATCAGCAATTTTCGAGACATTGCGAGCACCCAATACGAAATTAACGAAAGGTGCCTTTTTTATGATTTCCTTACCCAAATGGGATGCCGTACATCCGCAAACACCGATTTTGGCACCCTCTTTTTTAAGTCGGTTAAAAACACCCAATTCAGAAAAGAGCTTGTGCACCGGTTTTTCACGCACTGAACAGGTATTGATCATGATTAGATCCGCTTTGCTCGCATCGGTTGTAAGTTCATACCCCTCACTCGCGTTGAGTTCAGCAATCATATGTTCTGAATCGCGAACATTCATCGCGCATCCCAAAGTCTCGATAAAAAGCTTTTTAGACATTAGAGAATGTGAACCTCATACATATACTCGTTTGCAGAAAGACCAAAACGTACTTCTCTCATGTAAAAACTTTTGCCGATCCCTTCAAAGTGATCTTGCAATGCCAAAAGATCTTTATGAGAATTTTCACGGTCAAAATAGAAAATGACAGAATTGCTTTTCTCAATCATCTCTGTCATTTTTTTCAGGTCGATTTTTTTCGGTTTAGCATCGGTATCGTTGCGTGCTACTTTAAGTTCCATGTGTCTACCCCTTGGGTTATTTGAGTTCTTGATTAATAGGGGATTATATCTGTGTTTCAATAAATATCCCATTAAGTGTATCTATTGTATAATCCCTTTTCTTCATAAAAAAGCTTCCCATTTACCCATTATTTTTTTATGATACACCCAAATGAGGACATTTCCATGGAAAATATTTTAGACATTATTGATTCAATAGCCAGTGAAAAAGGGCTAAGCCAAGAGAACGTAAAAGAGGCAATAAAAACCTCTTTTATCCAAACAGCCAAACGTATCATTAACCCAACTTTTGCTTTTGAAGCAGATATCGATGATGAAACCAAAGGCGTTAAATTACGCCAAGTCATTACCGTTATTGCTGATGATGCTCCCGAACTTCAAGGAGATCAAGCAGGTGCCTACATGAGCATTACCGAAGCGCGCGAGATCGATGGTGAAGCTGAAATCGGTGATCAACTTCAGATGGAACATGATATTGAGACCTATGGCAGAAGCGCATTTGCAACCTTGCACCGTGAAATCGAGTTTCACATACAGCGTCTTGTTGAAAACGACCTCTACGACAAATACAAAAGCAAGATCAACCAAATCGTATCCGGCCGTGTTACCCGTGTTGATGGCGAGCAAAATACCACGATTGAAATCGATGAAATTCGTGCCGTACTGCCGATGAAAAATCGTATCAAAGGCGAAAAATTCAAAGTAGGTGATGTCGTAAGTGCCATCGTTCGCCGTGTTCAAGTGGATAAAAATACGGGAATCGGGATGGAGCTTTCACGCACCTCTCCCAAGTTTCTCGAAGAGCTGCTCGCACTCGAAGTTCCTGAGATCAAAGACGGTATCGTTATCATCGAAAAATCTGCCCGTATCCCCGGGGAGCGTGCAAAAATCGCCCTCTATACTATCCGACCGCAAATTGATCCTATCGGGGCTACCGTTGGAGTACGTGGCGTACGTATCAATGCCGTCAGCGAAGAGCTGTGCGGTGAGAACATTGACTGTATCGAATACAGTGCGTCTCCTGAACTCTTTATCTCCCGGGCAATGAGTCCGGCTATTATCAGCTCGGTTGTCATTGTTGAAGATGGCGAGAATGAAGAAAAGAAAGCCATTATCACTCTTCCAAGTGATCAAAAATCAAAAGCAATCGGAAAAAGCGGAATCAATATCCGTCTAGCATCCATGCTCACAGGCTACACCATAGAACTCAAAGAGCAAGGCGAATCGGCTACAACTGCCGAAGAGAAGAAAGATGGAATCGGCTCTCTCGAAGCACTTTTTGGGAATTAAATTCCTTACCGCTTCACAAACGGATTAAGCTTTAACAACACTGCATCGGCGATCTGATTGCCGATCAGCGTCAAAAATGCACTCATCATCAAAATCCCCATAATCACCGGATAATCTCGACTCATGGCACTCATGTAAAAAAGCTGTCCCATCCCCTCAATCCCAAAAATAGACTCCAATATCACCGATCCTCCGATAAGTCCTGGCAGAGAGAGTCCTAACATCGTCACAATGGGAGGCAAAAGATTGGGGAAGATAAAATAACGGATAAGTTTTTTTTCATCGATTCCCCGCGCACGTGCAAAATAGACATAATCACTTTTGAGGATTTCAAGCGTCAGTGAGCGTATGTACAATACCAAACTCCCCACTCCCACAAACACCATCACCCCAATAGGCAGCACCAAATGCCACGCCATATCCAAATAGTACCCTAACCCCTCCGGAGGCTCAAGCGAATGGAGTCCCGCGATGGGAAACCATCCCAACGTGACACTCAGCACCATCATCAGTACCAATGCCAAATAGTACGAAGGCATCGCAAAACTCAACAATGAAATTTGGGTAATCACATGATCCATTTTCTTCTCATACCCGATCGCCGCTTTTATCCCCATCCAAAGCGAGATAAAAAATGTCATCAACAAAGCGATAATATTCATCCACAGCGTCACAGGCAAACGATCCGTAACGACAGAACTTACTTGTTCACCACTAACGAACGATATCCCAAAATTGAGCTGAGAGAGATTTATTATCCAATCAATATATTGTTGAAAAAGTGGTTTATCAAGACCATAGATCGCTTTGAGCTGTGCTATCGCCTCAGGAGTCATGTTAGGATTTAGCTCACCGCTCATAAAACTGTTGGGAGCCATATGGATTGCACCAAAGGATAAAAGAGAAATGAGTAGCAGCATTAACAGCGTATACGATAAAGATCGAAGTAAATATTTCATATTTTGATTATAACCGAAGGGAATGTGGGAGTCAAGAAAGCCGGGAGGAGATCCCCCTATGAGAGGGAGGATAATTTATTTCAAATACTCTTAATACTTTCACCATAAGTTTCTTTGGCATTTGCAGTAAAATCTTTATATACTTTTAGTGCATGTGCTTTTTCAACCGGGCGCTTTGTACGTTCATATCGATCATACAATCTTTTTTGTATTTCAACGGTTTCTTGCAAGTTCGCTTTTTGTTCAACATTCGGTGTGGATGCATATAAACTCATCGTAGCCAAAATGATTGCCAACCCTGTCTTAATCATAATATTACTCCTTGGTAACCAGTTTTTCAAATTTATTCTAACAGTTTAAAGAAAGAAAGTAAACAAAAAGTAAAAATGATTAAAAATTAATCATAAAAATAGATGCAAATACATAAAATTATGGTATGGAAATCTTAGAAAATAAAGAATTAGAAACGAAAGCACCCCAAAGCATTCCATGAAATAGGGAATATTGGCATATTGATAGCTTAATTTGTGTCTTGTATGTGATTTATAATCGATGAAATTGTGGGGGGTAAGAATAGAGGCAGATTATTCCCCCAAATGAGGGAACTTAATTAATTTTAATGGCCGTTTGGACTTTTACCATGAATCTCAACCATTTTTTCAGTATGATCATCATGTACTTTCTTGGCATGCTTTTTATGAACCGGACGCTTTGTCCGCTCATGTTTTAGTTGCAACTTTTTTTGTTTTTCTTTCATTATGTGATGACTGTCATGCTTTTCCACATGATGACTCTCGTTCTTATGTCCATTTGGTACAGATGCATATAAACCCATTGCAGCCAAAATGATTGTTAATCCTATTTTACTCATTGTACTCTCCTAAAATCTAAATTGATGTAAATTTTGGCAATTGTTCTAAATTTCTCTCCCCTGCCAAAGAAAGAGTAACTTTAAGTCTTATACAAGTAAGAGCGACGAAACAAAAACAGGTACAAGCCTTAGCAAAGGACTAAAAGTGGTAAGTTAAATAAACTTGAACCGTACTGTACCACTGATTTTCGTTAAATAATTTATTTTTAGCATAGATATAAGCTACACTCGCATCCAATGGACCAAAATGTTCAGCCACAGTTCCTGTGATTTCATTCATATCATCATCTCCATCCTTAGTTGTTTGATCACTGGCGGTATAAAACAATCCAAAATCAACCGTATCGGGAATTGTATAAAGCATAGTAGCGTTATAGGCAGTCGTTCCAGGCTTACCGACAAAACCAAAGTTCCACCATGCTTCAGTATAAAGCTTAGTTTGTTCACCAAAATTACCAGGACCATTTGATGTGGCCAAATTCGCTAATCGATAATCAGCTGAACCATCTTTTGATGTTTGTGATACAGCAGCAGTTAGTGTTAGATGATCTACACCGACATATCCAATCTTCGCGGCATACCCTCGAGAAGTCTTAGAAGTGTCCACTGCTTCGTCCATATCAAGCCCTGCAGCTTGCAATCCAAATACCACCCCCTTATATTCTGAATCCATTTCTAACCAATACGCTTTTGCCGTATCATCAATATGATAATACCACGCTTGCAATTGTGTACCTGGTAATGATTTATTAATCGCACCTACCGTATAAGCACCATTGTTATTCATGAATTTTTCAAACGGGTCTTTTAGTTTTCCAGATGGACGAACTGCACTGTTGACTGAATCAAAAGCATCCAATCCATTGCCTTTATCGATGTATGCAGCGATCAATTTTGTATCACCGATGTCTGTGTTCTCGACCAAAACAGCGTCAAATGTATTTGCCGCAATATTCCATACTTCTGTAAAAATAAATGGCGTATCAAGTTTTTGACGTCCTAAAGTAACCGATGTTTTTTCAGTAACATCTTTTGCAATGGATAATTCACTTATCCATAATTGGTTTCCGGTATCTGTAGTTGCCCATGGTGCATTTGCAACATCACCTTTCATTCCTGCTGTCGCTAATCCTGTTAGTGCAGCTTTCCCTTTAAATCCTGCTCCCAAATCAGCAGCTACAGCTAAATCAAGACCAAATTGTGAATATGCAGTCTCTTTATCAAACCAGTGACCATTACCATCACCATCTACTGTTGCATAGAAAAATTTACCAGCACCTGAAAACTCAACATTTTCGATAGCAAAAGATGATGCTTGTAAAACCAACATCGCTGCTATACTCATTTTAACTAGTTTCATTTTATCTCCTCAAGCTCTATTGACTTAATGTCTGGAATAAGTTTATCACTCTGAAAAGATAATGAATGCACATAACTGCCTATTTTTTAATCAGTTTAATGCCTTTATTCATTTATAGAGAAAAAATAAGTATACGAGAGAGTGTGTGTAGAAAAAAATCAAAGCATTTCATTACAAAAAAAAGGAGGAAGTAAGAGCCATTCCATGCCGTAACATGGAATGACGAGAAAAGAGGAAAAACTCTTAGAAGTTAAGAGTTAAGTATGCTTGTAGTGTATTGAAACGTTTTCCGTTATTTACCACAGTAGAATCAGTACTGATATACGCCAGTCTTGTATCCAATGGTCCGAATGATTTAGTTGCGGAAACAGCAACTTCTTTTAGATCTGCAGACGTATCAGAGGCAAAAACATTATGTGCATTATTAATATCTGTATAGGATGCACAGAACTTAGCAACGTCTTTTACATCATAGCTTCCTTTGACGTTCCATGACTCTGCATTAGCTGCGCCGACATATCCACGATTCCAGAATGTCTCTGTATACAGTTTGGACTCTGCCCCAACAAGATTATTAGTCGCAACGTTTGCAATTTTCAAGACACCTTTGTCATCTGCTTTTGAATAAGCAGCAGAAACTTTTAGATTTTCAATTCCCTCATAACCAAGTTTAAATGCATACGCAGATGAATCATCGTGTGCTGCTAAACGGCCTTTTGTATCCATCTTCGAATATTGTGCACCGATTTTCACACCCTTAATCAATGAACAGTCAATATCACCTTGCAACCAAAAAGCATCTGCGATACCTGACACGTTGTAATACCACGCTTGCGCAACGAGTGGTTTAAATGAGTTATTGATAGCCCCTGCAGCATAAGCGCCAGATTCATTGAATTTACCAAAAGTCGCACCTGCACCCATATAGCCATCAATACCAATGCCTGATGAATTATTATCAATACCACCGTTAGCTGCTACGGCATTTCTACCATTGCCTTGCCCAACCCATGCTGCAACCAATGTAGTATCTGGAAGATCTTGATTAATCAACACACCAGCTCCAAATGTATTAGGAACAATAGACCATTTTTCAGAGTAAACCAATGGAGTATCGAGTTCCATACGACCCACTTTTGCCGTTGTTTTACCTACCGTTGTTGCCAACCATGCTTCACCGATCCATGCTCTATCATCTACAGCTTGACCACTAGTACGTCCATGTGCACCCGTCCATGTATTTCCAACAAGATTCTGTTCAAGCCCCAATGTACTAACAGCATAACCTGTTACACCAAATGAAACACCTTTGAGCAAATCACCAGTTGCACCTAAACGAAGTGCTGTATCAGCAGCGGCTCCACCTGAATTAACACGGGGTCCACCTTCACCAAGAGCGCCACTTTCAAAAAGATTCGCAGTCCCTTTATCATCCGTTGTATAATAAAGTTTTGCGTCACCGTTTACTTTTACATTGTCGATCGCGAATGCGCTCGCACCTAGCAACACAGC
>JAMCPS010000051.1 GCA_023379705.1 Campylobacterota bacterium | reverse complement strand
CATATGATTTGCTGTTACCTATGCGGGCTATCGCCATTATGGAAACGATGCCCATTTACACCGTAATCCTAGGGGAATGGAATATTATTGGCTAGGATTGCATCCCCTTGATTTCAAACCGCGTATGGGTCGAGAAGGGTTATGTGATTTTGAAGCCATAATGGAAGGGATGGTGTCGCTGACTCCGGTTAAACTTGATATGAGTGCGTATAAATCGATGAAACAACTGCAAGATTGGCTATGAGACACACCCGTACAAAACTCCTTTTTGGGGAAGAAGCTCATAACAGACTGCAAAATTCAAAAATTCTTCTGCTAGGTGTTGGAGGTGTGGGGAGTTTTTGTCTCGATTGTCTCTATCGATCAGGAGTGAGAAACATTACGATTATTGATTTTGACGTTTTGCCGAACCCACCGAACAAATGAGTTTGGACCGTTATGATGTAACCAATCAAAACCGCCAAATGCACTCCGAATCTCATGAGGGAGAGTTAAAAGTCGAAGCCCTCAAGCAGCACTATCCGGAAGTCATCGCCATAGCCGAAAAGATTACCCCGCAATGGGTAGAAGAATTTGATTTTGAACCATATGATTTGGTGTTGGATGCCGTCGATGATATGTGGGCAAAAATAGCTCTGATTCAAAAATGCTATTCCAAACTCATTTGTTCGGTGGGTTCGGCAAAACGTCTTGATCCGACCAAGATCGAAGTACGCTCGATTTGGAAAACCGAAGGGGACCCTTTTGCTTCCAAACTGCGTAACGAACTGCGCAAACGCAAGTTTAAAGCGAAATTTGACTGTATCTGCAGTACCGAACTCCCCCGTATAAAGGAAAAAGGGAGTTTTGTAGCGGTCACAGGAGCATTTGGACTTGCCATGTGCTCTTTGGCGCTACGTAAGCTGATTTAGTTTTTTGTAACCCTTATGTTACCTATAAGTTCTATAGTTCATTTATGGAACCACTACACGCACTTTATCATCACTATCTCGATGTCTTAGACATCGCTTTTCAACCTATCGTTGATATTCATTCAGGTGAACTTTTTGGAGTAGAAGCTCTTTTAAGAGGGACAGATACCCTTGGATTTGAATCAATTGAATCCTTTTTTGATCGTTTGTTTGAAGAAAATACGTTGTATACGTTTGATTTGGCACTTCGTGAAAAAGTAATCAAGAAATTTTGTACGATAGAGGCCTATCAAGAGATTAAACTTTTTTACAATCTTGATAATCGACTTTTTGAGATGGCTGACTTTTCAAAAGGGAATACTTCCCGTATTCTCAAACGACATGGTTTGGATCACAAAAGTATGGTATTTGAACTCTCAGAGCATAATGAAATTGTTAACATTGATAACTTTACCAGCCTTATGAGCCATTATGCGCATGAAGGTTTTTGCGTTGCGATTGATGATTTTGGAATTGGTCAATCGGGATTCAAAATGCTGTACCATGCTACGCCCAATATTATCAAAATTGACCGATTTTTTTTAAGCAATATCGACAATGATCCGAAAAAAAAGCTTCTGGCACGCAACATGGTTCAGCTTTCTACTTTGATGGGATGTCGTGTGATTGCCGAGGGTGTAGAAACACAAGCCGAATTTATGGTATGCAAAGAAATAGGCTGCCATTTGCTACAGGGATATTTTGTTGCGCGTCCAACGTGCGATTGTTCGCAGTTGCAGTTACAATATACGGATGTCAATGCTATTGCACTGCTAGAAAAGCGAACACTGGGCGATCAAACGATCGTGCGCAAACGCTCAGAAGCACTGGAAGCGGTATCGATTAGCGACTCGATGGAATTGGTCATTGAAAAGTTTAAAAGCGATCAGGAACTTTCCCTGATTCCTGTCGTGGATAAACACGGTTCACCCATGGGGATCGTACATGAACATCGGCTCAAGGCAATTATTTATTCCCAATTTGGAAGATCACTGATCCAAAACAACTCTTCAAACTTTTCGGTACTGGAAACGTACATTGAACACATCCCCGTAGTAGATGTCACCATGCCGCTTGAGATGATTGTGGAACTGTATTCACTTTCTCAAAATGCACCGGGTGTATTGGTGATAGAGTCTTCCAAGTACATCGGCTATTTAAGTGCCAGAGAGATGATTGAAGCAGTTCATGAGCGTAATTTGATACGGGCGCGTGATCAAAATCCTCTCAGCAGGCTTCCTGGAAACTTTATGATCAATGAACATATCGCGCATTCGTTAGAATCAGGAAAAAAATGCGTTTTTTGTTATTTTGATTTTGACCATTTTAAACCTTATAACGATTATTACGGCTTTCGTAACGGCGATCGGGTGATTGTTTTATTTGCTGAATTGATGCACAAAATTTTGTTGAATGAATATTTTATCGGACACATTGGCGGGGATGATTTTTTTGCAGGTGCCATCATCGATGAGGATGCTATGGTTGAGCGTTTCTGTACGTTAGTACGAACATTAATAGATCAGTTTTCCCAAGATGTCCGTGAATTTTACAATGTTGAAGATCGCGAACGTGAGTGCATTGTGACCGAAGACCGTGAGGGAGTCATCAGAGCGTTTAAACTGCTGAGTGTCAGTGCCGTTATTGTGGTTAAAAGCACCAATTCTTCTATTCGTACCGCGGAGCAGCTGCAAAAAATCTTTGCCATAGAAAAGAAAAATGCCAAACATTCCCCAGAACATTTAT
>JAMCPS010000050.1 GCA_023379705.1 Campylobacterota bacterium | reverse complement strand
CAACTGAAAATCCCCCTGTATCTTCGATCAACTTCAAACTTTAACCGCACACTCATCTATTTTTTGCTAAAATCGCGCTATTTACTCCACATTAGTGGAAAATATACTCATAGGAATAATTAATGAAAAAAGAAGTCAAAAAAGTAGTACTGGCCTATTCTGGCGGCCTTGACACCAGTGTTATCCTAAAATGGCTTCAGGATGAATACCACTGTGAAGTTGTTACTTTCACAGCAGACATCGGTCAGGGCGAAGAAGTAGAGCCTGCACGTGCAAAAGCAATCGCGCTTGGAATTAAACCTGAAAATATTTACATAGAAGACTTACGTGAAGAATTCGTCCGTGATTATGTTTTCCCTATGTTTCGTGCCAATGCCATCTATGAGGGTGAATACCTTTTGGGGACATCTATTGCACGTCCCTTGATTGCAAAGCGCCAAGCAGAAATTGCACGTATTACAGGCTCTGATGCCGTAAGTCACGGCGCAACCGGAAAAGGAAATGACCAAGTTCGTTTTGAAATGGGTTACTTAGGACAAGACAGCTCTCTCACGATCATCGCTCCATGGCGCGAGTGGGACCTCAATTCCAGAGAAAAATTATTGGCGTATGCTGCAGAGCATGGCATTAAAATCGAAATGAGCGGAACCAAATCTCCGTATTCAATGGATGCCAACCTTTTGCATATCTCTTATGAAGGCGGTATTCTTGAAGACCCGTCCGCAGAGCCGGAAGAGAGTATGTGGCGCTGGACAACTTCTCCTGAAAATGCTCCTGATAAGTGCGAATACATCGAAATAGGCTATGAAAAAGGTGACCCGGTTACCCTAAATGGCAAAACACTTTCACCTGCAGTGATGCTAGAACAGCTTAATATCATCGCAGGACGTCACGGTATCGGACGTGCTGATATTGTTGAAAACCGTTTTGTTGGGATGAAAAGCCGCGGATGCTATGAAACTCCGGGCGGTACTTTAATGTTAAAAGCGCACCGCGCAATAGAATCATTAACATTGGACCGTGAAGAAGCACATCTCAAAGATGAGTTAATGCCACGCTATGCCAAACTCATCTATAATGGATTTTGGTTTGCCCCTGAGCGTGAAATGCTTCAAGCCGCTATCGACAAGACCCAAGAAAATGTTCGCGGAAGCGTCCGTTTGAAACTTTATAAAGGGGGGGTCTACGTGGTCGGACGCTCCTCGGACCTTTCTTTATTCAATCCTGAATATTGTACGTTTGAAGAAGATTCTGTGTACGATCAAAAAGATGCCGGTGGATTTATTAAGCTCAATGCACTGCGCTTTATCATTGCTGGAAAAGCTCGAAAAAATAAATAAGGAAGAATTATGAGTACTACTATTACAAAAATCGATCCTGAATCTGTTGAGTTCAAAACCGAACTTGAAAAAACCGTCAAATTTACCGACAAAGTATGTACCCAATTTGGTTTTGTTTACAATCCTGACGCCCAAATCAATGAAGGAATTCAGCTTGGTTTGACACGTAATAAAATGATGCATGGTAAGCGTTATTGCCCTTGTTTTTTTATCACTGGGAACAAAGAAGAAGACCGCATCTGCCCATGTAAACCGGCATTAGAGCATGAAATTCCCGTAGATGGTGTTTGCCATTGCCAAATTTTCTGTACCCCAGAATACGCAGCATCTCAAGCCAAAACCGAAGAACTTCAGGAAGTAACGCACCAACATTCACGTGGTCTTACGACAGAAGAGTGTGAATATTTACTCAAAAAACAAAATATTGATACTGACGAACTGGTATCTCTTTTGGAAGCACGTGAACTGGGAATGGTCAATTTTAAACTTGTTGACGTACGCGAGTGGATGGAGTGGAAATCAGCTCGAATTGAAGGAACGGATGTCCTTGTACCAACAAGTAACTTCTTCCAAACCTTAACCGAAGCCAACCTAAGCATGGATGAGCATATTATTGTTTACTGTCATGTTGGAAGCAGAAGTGCCCATTGTCAACGTATTCTTACCGATATGGGTTATTTAAAAGCTTCCAATCTTTATGGCGGCATCGTCGCTTACAGCGGAAAAACGATTCGTGGTTAATCAAGGAGCATTATGAAAGTATTATTAACGAAAGACGTCAAAGGTGTCGGTAAATCCGGAGAAATAAAAGACGTAGCTGACGGTTATGGAAAAAATTTCCTTATCGGCAAAGGTCTTGCTCTTGCCGCAACCAATGAAGTATTAAAAAAATATGAATCAGACCAGCGCAAAAAAGCAGCCAATGATGCGGCAGAGACAGAACGTCTCAATAGCATTAAAACAACTTTGGCAAATATCAAAGTTGTCATTAGTAAAAAATTGGGCGATACCGGACATCTTTTTGGTTCCGTTACCAAAGATGAAATAGTCCATGCACTGCAAGAACAGCACGGGATAGAAATTGATAAAAAAGAGCTTGATGCCAAACATGGTATTAAAACGGTCGGTATGCACGATCTTGATCTTAAATTGGGTCACGGTATTCACGCAACCCTTCACGTAGAGATCAAAGGTGAGTAAGGCCGGATTCGTAGCGCTGATCGGGCGTCCAAACGCTGGAAAAAGCACCATGATGAACTGGATTTTGGGTGAAAAGATTGCTCTTGTCAGCCAAAAAGCCAATGCAACACGTAAGCGCTCTAACGCCATCGTCATGCACAACGACAATCAAATCATTTTTGTCGACACACCAGGACTTCATCAAGCCGAAAAAATGCTCAATCAGTACATGCTCGAAGAGGCTCTTAAAGCCATCGGTGATTGTGATATCGTTGTCTATTTGGCACCAGCTTCAGATAAAACGAGTTTTTATGAGAAATTTTTAGAAATCAATGGTGATAAACGCAAACACATTATCGTTTTAAGTAAAATCGATCAAATTTCCCAAAGCGATCTTCTAAAAAAGATTGGCGAATATAATCAATACAGTGATAAATTTGAAGCTTTAATTCCAATGTCAGTAACCAAAAATGTGGGTAAAGAAGATTTACTCAATACCATCGTAAAGCATCTCAACGAATCTCCCTATCTGTATGATCCCGAAAACATTACTACAGAGATGATACGGACTATTTATAAAGAGTTTATACGAGAAGCGATTTTTGACAACATCAGCGATGAAATTCCCTATGAATCTGACGTATTAATCGATAAAATCGATGAAGATTCTCCCACTGAACACATCCGCGCTACAATCATTGTTGAAAAAGAGTCCCAAAAAGGGATAATTATCGGTAAAGGCGGAGTAGCTATCAAGCGCATCGGTAAAAGTGCCCGCGAAAAAATTGAGCGGCTTGCTTCCAAGCCTGTTTATCTCGAACTTTTTGTTTCCGTTAAAAAAGGGTGGAGTACTGATAAAAAGTTCTTAAGTGATTTAGGATACGAATGGTAAAAAAACTCTTATTTCTTCCCCTATTCATTACCTCCTTATTTGCAGGCGAAGTCATGGACCTTTACCGCAATGGCGGAATGAGTGCAATTGCCAAAGAGATTGACCATGGCATAGGTGATCCTACCTATTGGGAAACGAAACTCGCTCACAAAGACCTCCGCTTTGGCTATTATGAATCCACAAATTCGCTTTTGATATGCGGAAAAGATCACTCCAGCCTCAACCTTTATCGAAAAGATAAAAATGAACGTTTCGCTCTTTTAAAAAGTATCCCTGCATTTACCGGCAAATACGATGGTGATAAAGTAAATGAAGGGGATAGAAGAACCCCCATTGGTGTTTATACCATTACTCAAAAACTCAATACCGTCAATCCTTTTTACGGCCCAATGGCATTTGTTACCTCTTACCCTAATCTTTATGATCGTATTCGCGGTAAAAACGGTTCCGGTATCTGGATTCACGGTGTTCCCCTCGAAGGAGATCGTGACAACTTTACCAAAGGGTGCATTGCTATTAATAACGATGAACTCACAGGTTTAGATCAATCGATTGATTACAAAAATACGATATTGTTAATCGATTCTAAATTAAGAGAACATACAAATTCCCCTTACGCAACAATCATCTCCCAGCTGTACAAATGGAGATACGCGTGGAAATACAACGATTTTCAAGCGTACATCTCTTTTTATGATACTACTTTTGTCCGTTACGATGGAATGGAATACTATGATTTTAAAAATTACAAACAGCGCATATTTGATAAAAAAGAATCCAAAGAGATTCTTTTTTCAAATCTAAACATTATCCCCTACCCCGGGGAACGCTCAAACTTATTTATGGTAACTTTTGATGAAACCTACACCAGTAACAACCATAATTTCTCCGGACAAAAATCCTTAATGTTATTGCTCAATAGTGATCATACTATTTCAATTATCTCTGAGCAATAACATGCGGTACTTAATTTCTTTTTTTTTATTAACCACGCTCTCACAAGCTCTCCCCTTTTCTCTTATAAAGCATGAAACATCCACAAGCGAGGGGCCTACACTTTTTGTTATAGGCGGTATCCACGGTAACGAACCAGGCAGTTACTTTGCAGCATCTGTTTTAGCTCAATATTACACAATAACCAAGGGAAATCTATGGGTTATCCCTAACTTGAATCATAAAAGTATTATGATGAACAGCCGCGGTGTCAATGGTGATATGAATCGGAAATTTGCGGACATTAATGTTAACGACGCAGATTATCAAATTGTTAATGAACTTAAAAAAATAATAACCGATCCACAAGTTGATCTCATCCTTAATTTACATGACGGACACGGTTTTTACCGCAAAGAATACAAAAATACTATTTTTAATCCAGGAGCATGGGGGCAAACCTGCGTAATTGATCAAGGGACCTTGGACTGTGACCACCAGTATAAAAACCTAAGCACAATCGCTTCAGAAGTTAGCCAAGGGCTCAATGGCGGATTGATTCAAGATCATCACATTTTTGACGTACGTAATACAAATACTCGCTTTGATGACGAAGCAATGAAGCATTCTCTTACATTTTTTGCTATTAATCATAATAAACCAGCCTTTGCCATTGAAACCTCCAAAAATCTCCCTACCTTAGAAGAAAAAGTGTTTTATCAACTCCGTGCCATTGAGGGATATATGCGGTATATGGGAATCACCTACAAACGTCCCTTTGAATTAACTGCTGAGAATCTAAAAAAGTTTATTCAAATTAATGGCAATGTCACCATAAATAACAACATTTATCTTAATTTAGAAAATTTAAAAAAAGATTTAAGTTTCGTTCCGCTAAAATCGGAAGGTAACGATTTTAATTTCACACATCCACTTGGCGGTATGCTACAAGATGGAGGAAAATACAATCTCTATATTGGTAATCAAAAGATATCCTCACTATCACCAAGTGTTCATTTGCCTGGACAATGCAGTGAAGAACTAAGCATAGAGATTGACGGTAAAGTAGAAAAACTCGAATTTGCTAAAGAATACATAATAACAGCCGATGTTAGCATAATCAATAAGTCACTAACACGAACAAACATCATCGGATTTACTCACGAAGGTAAAAAAGATGAAAGTAATATTCATGTCTCATTAAAGGACTTTGATCCAAAATATTCAATCGATAAAAATGCAAAAACTTATCGGATTGAATTTTACCGTGACAATGACTTTTGCGGCATGACATTGATACATTTTAAATAGGAAAATAGGATGAGCAAACAGCAAACGTTTTCAACTATCATATCAGCCAATCCTTATCGGAAAGACTTTTGTGTTGGCACGTTAAACAGCATTTCCAGCATTGCTTCACCGTCATTTTCAAAAGAACAGTACGCTGTTTCTTTTCTAAATACAAAGGGATTTATCTCCGCTTTAATCGGTATTAGTAAAAATGTTCCTGAAGATGATGTGTACGATGCCCTAGAGAATAAAGTTTATGAAGAACTTGCCCTTGATATGGCGGTTGAGTACCAATTTCAATACATTGAAGCCATTAATAACTCTACAGAAAGTGAGCGTTTCTATCATGTATTTATTGTAGACCCCCTTACTTTGGAACAAGAGTTCGCTCCTACTGTTCAAGCCATCAAATATATTGATCAAATAGTACCTGTCCCGTTATTACTAAAATCGCTCTATGTAAAAGAAATATTAGATACCACTGGAACACACGGATTTGTCTATTTTCAAGAAAATGACGCATTTTTAACGATTTACAGAGATCAAGAATTCGTTTATACAAAATCTCTAAAATACTCTCTGAAGCAAATGCATGAGCGTTTTTGTGAAATACTCGGTGAAGTAATAGATTTAGAAAGTTTTGAAAATATTTTATCAATGCAAGGATTAAATCCAAGTAATCCAGAATATCAGAAAGCTTTTTTTAAACTCTTCGGAGAGGTATTTCTGCACATAAATGACATTATCAGCTATGCTAAACGGGCTTTTGAAATAAAGCAGTTTGATGCAATTTATACAGGTACATCCGTAGGCAGTGTTAGTGGTTTAGACGAGTATGCTCAAACCTATCTTGGCCTCAAAGCACACTCGTTTGAATTTGATTACGGCTTCAAAGCAGCTGATAAAGTTGTTGATCAAATTCATCAATTAATGCATTTATATGCACGTCTTGAATCCGAAGAGCGTTATGAGTGTAATTTCACTATATTTCATCGTCCTCCACCCTTTGCAAAACGTGATAGCGGGAAACTGATTTTAGTTGTGGCTGCTTCTTTGGCAGCCGCATTACTTTATCCAGGTACGTATTGGGGGCTTTCGTATGTTGAAGAGTTTCATTATGCTCTCATGAATCAAGAGTATGAAAAAGTACATATTGAAAAAATAACGCGAGAACAAATCATTAATTTGAAAACGGCCAATAAAAATGCGGCACAAGCTCTTTTGGATGAGCAAAAAACAGCTTATAAACAAAAACAAGATACCTTAACTCAGGTTCATGACAAAAAAGTAAATTATCCTATGAAAGCTAAAATTGCAGCTGATTTTACACGTAGCTTTAATCAATACCGTGTAAAGCTACAATCAATGGGGTACAGTGAAGAGAGCAACTCAACCGTGAAAACGTTTAATTTTATGCTTACTGCTGCAAAAACACAAGACATAACTGCACTGCTTAAGCATCTTACCGATACCAAAAGAGATCGATATGATTTTGATCTTCAGTTAATTTCCTATGATGGCAATACTTCGTCTTATCTTAGTGAGCTAAAGGCGGTACTCAAATGAAATTTAATATCGAAGACTACCTTTATTCACTAGATCAGGTACTTTCCTTGAAAAGTGAACGCGATAAAATGATGATGTTTGTCATGATATTCGCTTCATTGTTTGCATTTTCATATCTTCTTTTGTGGGAAAGCTCTGAAGCATCTTTTAAAGTATCACACGAGAAAGCCATAAAAATGGAGAGTGACCTTTCTCATGACAAAAGTTACCTAGAGGCTAACCCTGTTGAAAAAATTGCTCAGATTGAGCAAGAAACTGTAGCGATCCAAATGGAAGAACAAAACTATATTCAATATAACACTTACATCAAAGATCAGCTTGAACAAATTTCATCCCTCTATTATGATGAAAAAGCATGGGGAGCCTATTTAAATTCAGTATCCATGTACGCACGTGCATACAATGTTAAACTGCTTGACTTTGGAAACACACTTACTACTGACAACAGTTCATTTGGTCATGTATTGGATATTCATATCAAAGCAGAGGGAGCTTATAAAAATACCCTTAAGTTTATAAACGCACTGGAACAAAGCTATCTGGTTGTTGATTTACACAATATTGATATGACGGCTGAGAAAAAACTCACCAGCGAGTTGAATATCTCAGTATGGGGGATTGTACGACAATGAAAACATTTGTAATAACCTCAATGATTTTAACCATTGCATTAGAAGCCGCTAATCCTATTAATGCACCCATGGCACTGCCAGTAACTGAAAACGTTACAGTATTGCAATCAAAAAGTGATAAAGAATTAGCATGGGTCGACGAACAAATACAAGCCATTCTCCCAGCACGAATCGGCGTAGCAGATGGATATATCAACTCATTAAATGATCCTATTAGATACGTTTCATCAAAACCTATTTCTAATTCCAGTGGAATTAAACTTTTACCACCACCGAGATTGGGAAGTATGCCAATGCTTCCAGGAATGCCAATAATTGTGAAAACGGTTGAAGAACCATTGCGACTTCAGGGATTAATGAATAAATCAGCCCTTATCAATGGAAAATGGTATCGTATCAATGACACTGTCCGTAGCTATACGCTAACTGAGATCAAACCAAGCTCTATTTTGTTATCTGCTCCTAAAGATCAAAAATTGATCTTATTTATCAGTAAACAAAATACTAATATCAAAATAAATACCAAATAGGGAAGCACCATGAGACCAGTATTTACTTCAAATGCACGAGCATTCTTATTATCCGTTGCGGCAGCAACACTATTAACAACATCAGCTTACGCTGACTGCACCTATGAGTTATTTAACATAGCCTCCATTAAAGGAACCAGTGTCGGTGATTTCATCGATCAGATCAGTGATGAGTGCGGCATGAGTGTCATCGTAACGGATGAAGAAGCCGAAAATATTCTCAAAAAACAGATGAACAAAACGTATCTGAAAAACTTGACGATCAATGAAGTTCTTGACTTAATCATCAAAGAAAACAATCTTCAATATACGCTTCAAAATAATGTTCTAAAAATTGCCTATTTAACCACAAAGACTTATCAAATTGATTACATCAGCGGAGAGCGTAAGGGAGAAGGAAATACAAACATACGCTTAAGTTCAAATACGGGAATGCCTGCACAAGGTGTAGGCGGAGCACAAGGTGTAGGCGGAGCACAAGGTATAGGCGGAGCACAAGGTATAGGCGGAGCACAAGGTATAGGCGGAGCACAAGGTATAGGCGGAGCACAAGGTGCAGGCAGAGGACAAAGAGCATCAAGTGGTGCTTCTTCTGAATCTGGAACCAATATTTCATCCAAAGACGAAGTTAAATTTTGGGATGACTTAGACAATGAAATCAAAAGCATTCTGAATCGTCCTGAAGACAGCTATAGACAAAACAGCGCATTAGACCAAAACAGCACTGATGTTCATCACATTTACATCAATAAAAGTGCGGGAATGGTAACAGTTACTGGAACCGGAAAGCAGATCAAGCGACTTGATGCCTATATTGATGAGTTACAATCAAAAATGCAATCACAAGTCATGATGGATGTTAAAATGTACAGTGTTGTTTTTAAGGATGGATCAAGTACCGGTATCGACTGGTCTCAAATTTATAATTTACAGAATTTTAAACTTGGATTTGACAAAGCTAATCGTACAAATGTTGCAGGAAACACTTTTGATACTACTTATGAAGGGGATAGAGTACAGGATTTTAGAATGACAGGAGGTACTACTGATCCGATAACTGGGAACCTACTTCCTTCATATGGAATGGTTGACCTAGCAGGTGTTCGAGCCCCAGTGGATGCAATGTCAAAACTTTTTACAATGAGCAATAGTATCAGTATCAATAACTTGCTAATGTTTTTGAAAACACAAGGTGATGTATATACAATCTCAAATCCTAAAATAATGACACTCAATAATCAGCCTGCCCTCATAACTGCAGGAACAGAATTATTTTTTAAAACCATCAACACTTCTACTCTCGCTGGAGGTGTAACAGCTCAGCAGGGAACAAGTGAAATTATCAGCTCAGTATTTGCGGGAGTACTACTCGATATTACACCTGAAATTTCTAAAGATGGAAGTATTACACTACGTATCAATCCGTCAGTTTCCGATACTGTAGGTGCTGTATCAGCTGATAATTCAAAACGTACTATGCCTCCTGACTTAAGTCGTCGTCAAATTTCATCTGTTGTGACAGTTAAAGATGGTAAGCGAATTATATTAGGCGGATTAATCAATCGAAGATCAACCAATGATACTACCAAAATTCCATTTCTTGGAGACATACCTATTTTTGGCTATTTGTTTAAGCAAGAAAACATAGGAGAAAAAGTTGAAGAACTCGTTATTATTATTGAGCCGCATATAGTCAAAAAAGATGGTTCAAATATAGCACTTTCAGATTTAGGATACAGTCGTTTATCACCCGCTATGCAAAAAGATCAGATTCAACAAGATAAACAAATAAAAAAAGATTCAAATGAGATTAAAGAAATGGAAAAGGATACTAAATAACGAATGGAGCATTCGTTATTTTCCAAACCGCGTGATCTTTTCATTGACATCGTCAATCCAAAAGATTACGTACAAATTGACAGCGTATCTCATATGTACCAAAGCCTTAAAACTTCCGTACAAAAACCTCTTAAGATGATTTTACTTTACGGAAGACCCGGAACCGGTAAAAGTATGTTGCTCCATAAACTTCATCATGACCTATCAAAGCATCAAAAGGTATGTATGATAGATATTCCTATCATTGATGAAAACGACTTTCTGAGAGTTTTGGCACAAAAAGTATACTCTTATGCCAGTAGAGAGTCCATTAGCCTTACCAATTTTTTAGAACTCTCTGCTGCCGTTAATTATCCTGTTGTTCCTATTGTTTTACTTGATGAAGCACAACTTTACAGCTCCTCTTTAATGGAAAAAATACGCTTAATTTCGGATGCTCGCGCACTGAAGTTTGTAATTACTCTACATAAAACGGACAATGAAGAGATCATTGCAAAAGAGCATTTTCAAACCCGAATATGGGAAAGTATCGAACTTCAAAATGCCTCATATGAAGAACTTAAAATATATATCCAAAAAAAACTGCTAAAGGCTAATTGTTTTGATGTTGCAAATATGATTAATGATAAAAACATTAAACTTATCAATAAACTTACGGGTGGAAACTATCGAGAGTCCAATAAGCTTATGTTTACTCTTTTTAGTCTCTATGCTTGGTATGAAGAACATTATCCTACAAAAATTAAATACAATGCTTTAAATACAAAATGGATTGAAATGGCAGCGATTCACACAGGACTTATTCGTGCTTGATGTTTCTAAATTGGAAAGCCGTTGGCTAAAATATAAAATCAAAAAAATACTACCTTATGGATTATTTCTAACTATAATCTTGATTGTAGGAATTCTGATATCTTCGCAATTATTTGATAATTCAGCTACAGTACCTCCTGCTTCCCCAAAAAAAGAGATAATAGAAGCAAAAATTCTTCCCTCAATCTCTCCTGAAAATAATGAAGATACAATGATTTTGGAACCATCAATGGGCTTTATCCAATCCCTTGCTCCTTCCTCAATTCCAACTGTTCCTACAGCTAATCCCCCTATTGTCTCTAGCAAAAGCACCCTTATCCCCAATGTACATCCACCAGTTACTGCCATTGCCAAAGAGCCTCTGTCAAAAACACAACCCCCAGTAATGCCTCAAATACAACCTGTCGTAAAAGGCAAGTTAACCTCCATTAAACGCGATGATGCTGCATTTGATATCCACGAACTGGAAGAACGTTTTAAAAACAATTCCAATCCTAATTTAGGACTTTACATTGCACGCTATCATTATGATCATGGGAATTACACCGAATCTTATAATTATGCATTAAAAACAAACGCTATTAGTAGTACGATGGAGGAAAGTTGGCTTATTTTTGCCAAATCACTGGTTAAACTAGGGAAAGAAGATCAGGCAAAAAAAACATTGCAACTCTATATTTCCAACTCTAATTCACAAAGTGCAAAAAACTATTTAGACACCTTAAGTAAAGAGTCCTCAAAATGATAAAAGCATTTTTTACTGCTGTGCTAGTTTTTTCTTCTCTTTATGCTGATGTTTCTAATCAAATGTTTCAGCTGTATCAAAAAGGGGAATATGCGCAGGCATGTGCCTTAGGAGTTCAAAATTTTAAACTCATTCAGCAAAATGAAGCGTACACTTCTCTTTATGCTTTTTCTTGTTTAAATGCGGATCAGATTGATCGCCTGAATACTCCCATTAAAACGCTCAATCAGAGTCCTGAAGCACGTGCTAATGCTTCTTATTTTTCACTCTTAATAATACAGAAAAGGCTTCTTATCCAAGCTCTGTATGATAATTACCCTCTAAAACAACTCAAATTACCGGTTAGTTCACATTTACTTTCAAAGGTTTTTGATTTTTATTGTAAAGACCCTCAATCAAACAGCACTGTTAAAGAATACATAAATACCAACAATCCTAGGCAAAGCTATAAACTGTATCCGATTCAAGTCAATATGCTCAAAACATTTGCCATTGACGAATACTATGATAAAATATTAATAAAACATCATGTATACCAATAGAAAAAAGGACTGATATGGATCGCATAACGTATGATTTATTAGAAAAGAACCATATCTCTCAACAGCAAATTGATCGATTGATTTCAAGGGGTGTACAAGACGACACTATTTTAGAAACTTTGACAAAAGTCGGAGCGATTTCTCTCAATTTTGTTAAACGTTTCATTGTGGAACATATCCGAACAGGAAAATATGAAGTTTCTATCATTAAAAATTACCATTTTTTGGATGAATCTTCTATTTTACGCCTCCTTGCAGAAGGTCTTGAACTAGCCTTCGTTGACTTGGATTCCATAGATATGGATTATCGCTTGGTTGAGAAAATTCCGACAGCTCAATTGAAACGTTTCAATGCATTGCCTATTTCACAAGATGACATGTACGTTGTAGTTGCTTTTTCTGATCCTCTTAATATCGAAGCGCAAGAGTCCATACAACGTTTATTCCCACGTAAATCACTGCAAGTCGCTATTTCAACCGAAAAACAAATTCAAGCTTACCTTTTCAAAATTGAACTAAAAGACAGCGTTAAAGAGCTTGTCACAAATATCCGTAATGAACTGCGCAACATTGGCAGCGTTGAAGAGCAACAAGAAGCGTCTTCGATTTTACAACTTATTGATGTTATTTTAAAAGCCTGTATTAAAGCACGTGCCAGTGATATACACATTGAACCAACCGAAAAAAATTGTGTTGTGCGTGGAAGAATCGATGGAAAGCTGAGCGAAATATTTATCTTTGACCGTGATATTTATCCACCGCTTGCATCTCGTATCAAACTGCTCGCAAATCTGGACATTGCAGAGCGCAGAAAACCGCAAGATGGGCGTTTTTCTGCCTTGGTCATGGATGCTGAGTTTGATTTTCGTCTTTCTACATTGCCTATTTTATACGGTGAATCGATTGTTATGCGTATTCTTGACAAAACAAAAGCGTTGGTAAAACTTGAAGAATCAGGGATGGATCAAGAAAGCTATAAAAAATTGATCAAAGCACTCGAAGCCCCTTTTGGAATTATTCTTGTCACAGGACCAACAGGAAGTGGTAAAACGACTACATTGTATGGTGCCCTCAATGAATTACGAAACGTAGAGGATAAAGTTATTACCGTCGAAGATCCCGTTGAGTATCGAATGAATTTGATACAACAAGTACAAGTCAATCCAAAAGTCGGTTTATCTTTTGCAGATGCGTTACGTTCCATATTACGTCAAGACCCTGATAAAATCATGATTGGGGAAATTCGTGATCATGAAACACTCGAAATAGCTATTAAAGCAGCTTTAACCGGACATATGGTTATTTCGACACTCCATACCAATGATGCAATCAGTGCCATAACACGTATGTCCGATATGGGAATCCAATCCTATCTTATTAGTGGAGCAGTTGTAGCCATACAAGCGCAGCGATTGGTTCGAAAGATTTGTTCATCTTGTAAAAAAGAAGTCGAACTACCTATGTCATTAAGAGAGCAATACAGTAAGTTTATACCTGCCGGCACTGTTTTTTATGCAGGAGGCGGATGTAAAGAGTGTAATGGGTCCGGATACATGGGACGTGAAATGATTTGTGAAGTATTGGTCATTTCTGAAGAAATATCCAGCATGATAGCACGCGAAGCATCCAAAGACGATATTTTAAAACAAGCACAAGCAGAAGGCTTCATTGGAATGTTTGAAAACGGAATGAACAAAGCCATAGAAGGTATTACGACAATAGATGAAATATTAAAGGTGGCCAAAGGATGAAGTACTTTCTCGTAACTGTTCTCAGTAAAGGTAAAAAAACCGATTATGGGGTATATGCCGAACATAAAAAAGAGGCGCAATATCTGGCAAAAATAAAGTACTCCGGAATGATTTTAAAAGCCGTTGAAACTGCCCCTCCGCTCGAAGATCAATTTAAAGCTTTTAAAGACAATCTACTTGCAAATTTCAAAAAACGAAAATTAAAACAAGACAATTTAATTGCAGCCATACGTCAACTGGCCGTTATGACCAATGCCGGTATCTCTATTCATGATTCAATGCATGAAATTTCTCAAGCTACAAGCGATGAAACCCTCAAAGCTGTTTTAAATGGAATGTCGGAAGATATTAACTCTGGGCACAGTCTCTCACATACAGCCGGCAAGTACAGTTATGAGCTAGGTACGCTGTCTTTGGCAATGATCGAATTGGGAGAAAAAACCGGAAATATGGCAGAAGCACTGCATAAGCTAGCCGATATGCTCGAAGAAATTCGACGAAATATTATCAAGTTTAAAAAAGCGATGGCCTATCCACGAAACGTCATGATCGCTATGGCCGTTGCTTTTACCATTTTGATTTCGTATGTTGTTCCGCAATTTAAGACTATTTTTGAACAGCTTGGGGCAGAACTTCCGGTACCAACTTTGATTCTCCTTTTCCTAGAGCATCTGTTTAATACCTATGGATTGTATGTATTAGCCGGATTATTTGCCTTTTTCATAGCATTTCGCTATATGTTGAATCATAACAAAGAGTTTAAATACAAGTGGCATCAAACGCTTCTCAAGCTCTATTTGATCAAAAATATCATTATGTTTTCCACTCTCAGCCGTTTTACTCTCGTTTTCTCCGAGCTTGTACGTGCAGGGATACCGATTGCTGAAGCACTCGAAACATCTGTCGCTATGATCGATAACCTCCCTTTACGAGAACGTTTACTCATCGTACGTTCTACTGTGGAAAAAGGAGGAGCATTGCATGTGGGGCTTAAAGAGACAAATCTTTTTGAAAACATGATTATCCAAATGATATCTGCCGGAGAATCAAGCGGTTCGCTTGATGCAATGCTCCAAAAAGTTATGGAATATTATAAAATGCGCTTTGACGCTATTATTGATGGCCTCTCAGAAGCAATCGAACCAATTATGCTCTTTATGATAGCTGGTATGGTTATTTTACTGGCACTGGGAATCTTTTTACCAATGTGGTCAATGGGAGATGCCGTTCAAGGACGACATTAAAAGAAGAGGCTTATTGCGCCTCGTCTTTTTCGATCATCTTTGTGTAGGCTTCATCTTTAGGGATCATTCCTGCCTCATAAATAAATTGCGAGGGTACAAAGCTTGTCTGCTTGATTTTATCGTATTTAGCATAACTTAAAAATAAGCGGTCCTTTGCTCTTGTCACCGCCACATAAAAGAGTCGTCTTTCCTCTTCGATACTGCCGCTTCGGCTCATAAGCTTTCGGTTTGGAAATCGTCCGTCCATAAGATCAATGACATATACTTCTTCGTATTCCAACCCTTTGGAGGCATGAATGCTCAACAAATGCACACCTTCCCCTTGCGTCAAATCCTGAGAACCCAACACCATCGCATTTAAAAAACGTTCAAGCTCTTTATAGGGACGTGAAAGCTCAAACAAAAGGGTACATTTACGACGAATGCGCTCTTTGGATTCTTCTTTGACCTTTTCATCCACTGAGCCATTCTCAGTCATAGCGCGTTTATGAGACAGCGATTCGATCACATGCCCATATAAAGCAGAGATAGCAATTTTTTGTACCGCTTCTTTGGGTTCTTTAACCTCCCGTAATTTACGAAACAGCATAAAAAGATCATGTAAAAACGCCGCCGACTCTTTGGTTAATTTTGCATGTTTTAGAATCGGATTACTCATAAAGTTTGGATCTAACCCAAGTTTGGCAAATCGACCTGCACTTCCAAGTTCCGCATAGTCATCAAATAACCCTAGTTGATGGTTCAAACGCCGTTTTTCAAAAGGATTAGTGATCGATGTATCGGGATTATAAAGCCCCCGCAAGAATGATCCATGTCCCAGTTTTTGCAATGCAACAAAAAGCTCTTTTGCTATAGCGCTTCCGATCCCTTTTGCGTAATCAAAAAGATGGATAAAGGCCATCATATCTGATTCATTAACCATGAGTGTAAAAATATCCAAAAGCGCTTTAATCTCTTTGGAATCAAAAAAACTCACCCCGCCTCGTCTGCGGCATGCGATTCCAAGTTCTCGCAATGTAGCCTCAATGCCATCTGCCGAAGCATTGTTACGGAAAATAACCGCTATCTCTTCTCGATTGGTTGAAGAATCGCCAATAGCACGTGCAATACCGTGATATTGATCAAACAGCTCTTCATAAATAAGCAATGCAGGGCTTTGCGCCTCTTGTGTTCGTGTGACTTCCAGTGCTTTTGGATAAATACGCTCATTGTATGCAATTACCTTATTGGCTAAAGAGAGAATGGGAATGGTAGAGCGGTAATTTTTATTAAGCGTGTACACTTGTGCATCAGGATGTTTTTTACTAAATGATCCGATAATTGAGATATCTGCCCCGTTAAAAGCATAGATACTTTGATCATAATCACCCACACAAAACAGAGATGGCGGCTTCATTGCTTCAACAAGGGTCCCTTGCAAAGCATTGGTATCTTGATATTCATCAATCAAAATTTCTTTGTACCCTAAATCATTCTCAGATGCCAAAATACGCATAAGCAATAAAAGATCGTTAAAATTGACGAAACCGTACTCTTTTTTCAGGGCTTCAAACTCATCGATGATGTCTGCATAGATTGCGGCGTAAACGGCATGCTCATCTTGACGGGTAAGTATCCACTCCTCAAAGTTGGTTGTAATCTCCGTATTTTGATAATAAGAATAAACGTCATACAGATAATTCGCTCCATATGCCGGTGTCGCACAATCGATATGGGTAAAAATCCGTTTTTCATAGACACTGCGAAACAAAGTTTTGAGCTCGCGTGGCTGTTTGAGAACGACTTTTCCCTCTTTACGTTTTAACCACCGATAGCTGATCGCGTGAAATGTCCCTGCATCGATTTTTGAAGCGATCTCTTTACCAAAAAGTTCCGCAACCCGCTCCACCATTTCTGCCGCTGCTTTATTGGTAAAAGTAAGCAGCATGATTTCTTCAGGTTTAACGTCTTGTGAGAGAAGATGGCCAATACGACCCACAATTGTAGATGTTTTACCTGTACCTGCTGAGGCAATGATAAGATTATGACCATAGGGAGCGGTTGCAGCAGTAAATTGCTGCGTATTGAGGCGAGAGAGAGGCAAAGTATTCCTTATGCCTCTGGTACAGAGGCGATGTTATGGTCGAAATGTCTTTAACGAAACAGCCACACCAAACTCAGAGTGGGCTTCCGAATCTAAAACAGCTTGCGCCATTGACCCATTACCTTGATTAAAGATCAGTGGTGCCATAAAATTAATACGTGATTCATCAAGCGGATCTTGAACAACCATCACATTATATACAACCACTTTTGAATCCTCGTTGATATCCAGCAACTCCCGAATATCTTTGGGTACATCAAAAGAATATTCACGAAGCATATAAGGATTAACGACCGTAAAGCTTGTATTGTCATCATCGCAACTCTTTAACGTTGAAAAAAGTTCATCAATTTCGCTCAATTCGACCTTTGAAATTTGATCAAAACCTAGAATCGTGGATTTTACATTATATTGCATGGTGGTATCCTTTACCTGAATTACCTCATTCATAGCAAATTCTATTCCTCTAAATTTTGGTATAATTCGCCAATATTTTTTCTCAAGGCTCCTTTATGTCATCTACTCATTACGATCCCAAGAACATCGAAGAAACTTTTTACCCACTATGGGAAAATCGTGGGCTTTTTGAAGTGGATGGCAACAAGGCCATCGTAAAACCCAACAAGCACTTTGCCATCATGATGCCTCCCCCAAACGTCACTGGACGTTTGCACATTGGTCACGGGTTGACCTTTACCCTACAAGACATCATTGTGCGCTACAAGCGTATGGATGGCTATGCCACTCTTTGGCAGCCCGGAACCGATCACGCCGGTATTGCAACTCAAAACGTAGTGGAAAAACAACTCCTCGCTGAGGGAAAAACCAAAGAAGAACTCGGGCGTGATGCGTTTTTAAAACGTGTATGGGAATGGAAAGAGGAGAGCGGTGGGATCATGGTCTCTCAACTGCGCAAGCTCGGTGTCTCCCCTGCATGGATCCGTGAGCGCTTCACTATGGATGAGGGGCTAAAATCTTCGGTTAAAGAGGCATTTGTTCATCTGTACAACCAAAACCTCATCATCCGCGGCAACTACATGGTCAACTGGTGTACCCATGATGGAGCGCTTAGCGATATCGAAGTGGAACACGAAGAACATCAGGGGCACTTTTACCATATGCGCTACGCCTTCAGTGATGGAAGCGGGCACATTGTTGTAGCTACAACACGTCCTGAGACCTATTTTGGGGATACCGCCATCATGGTACATCCGGATGATGAGCGCTATACACACCTCATCGGCAGAAGCATCACACTGCCTCTTATCAACCGAGAGATAAAAATCATTGCAGACACCCATGTTGACAAAGATTTTGGTACAGGCGTGGTCAAAGTTACCCCTGCGCACGACACTAATGACTACGAAGTGGGAAAACGTCACGATCTGGAGTTCATCACCGTATTTGATAACAAGGGAATCCTCAATCACCATGCCGGAGAGTTCGAGGGACTAGAGCGTCTTGCCGCTCGTGAGATTATTGTTAATCGTCTCAATGAGGCAGGATTTATCGAAAAAATCGAAGATCACGTCCACCAAGTAGGACACTGCTACCGTTGTAAAAACATCGTTGAGCCATACATCTCCAAACAATGGTTTGTCCGAAACGAAATTGCGCGCGGTTCTATTGACAAAACCAATGACGGTCTCGCACAGTTTTTCCCACCTCATTGGATCAACAGTTATAACTCATGGATGGGGGAACTGCGTGACTGGTGTATCTCTCGTCAACTGTGGTGGGGACACCGTATCCCTGTTTTTTACTGTAACGATTGCGATCACGAATGGGCGAGCCTGGAAGAGCATCCTGCTTCTTGTCCTCATTGTGCAAGCACCTCATTTACGCAAGATCCTGACGTTTTGGATACGTGGTTCAGCTCTGCGCTGTGGCCGTTCTCAACCCTGGGTTGGGGAAATGGCGACGTGAGTACCGATGCCCTTTTCCAAAGCGAAGATATGGCCAAGTTCTATCCAAACAGTTTGCTTATCACCGGCTTTGATATCCTCTTCTTCTGGGTGGCGCGTATGATGATGATGGGAGAAACCTTTACGGGTGAATTGCCGTTTAAACACATCTATCTGCACGCTCTCGTACGGGATGAAAACGGTCAAAAAATGTCAAAATCAAAAGGAAACGTTATCGATCCGCTCGACATGATCGAAAAATACAGTGCAGATGCCCTGCGTTTTACCCTTGCAGTACTCGCTGCACAGGGAAGAGACATCCGTCTAAGTACTGATCGCCTCGAACAAAGCCGAAACTTTACGAACAAACTGTTCAATGCCAGTAAATTTTTGCAAATGAACAACCCTACTTTTAAAGACCTTGCAAGCCAAGAGATCACAACACCTCTGGGACGTTATATGCTCAGCCGTTTTCACGCAGCGACTGCAGAAACCAGAGCCTTCTTGGATGAGTATCGTTTCAATGATGCTGCAACCGTACTCTACCGCTTCTTGTGGAACGAGTTTTGTGATTGGGGTATCGAACTTGCCAAAGCCAGCAAAGAGAGCGTAGAAGAGCTGGGAAGCATCTTTAAAGAGTCAATGAAGCTTCTGCATCCGTTTATGCCGTTTATCACTGAATACCTCTACCATGAACTCTCAGGGACAACACTCGAAGATAGTAATTCCATTATGGTTATGCAGTACCCAGAAGAAATCACTACCAATAAAGAAATCGAAGCCGAGTTTGATGTTATCATGGATGCGATTATCACCATACGTCGTGCGAAAACTCTCGTTGATTTAGGAAATCAAAAAATTCCTCTCGCCTACGTCAAATGCAGTGGCAATCATACTATGATGGAACCGTTTATTGCCCGTTTAGGAAAAGTAGAAGCCCTTAAATTCACCGATACAAAAGTAGATAATGCAATCAGTGACATCGGCGAAAGTGTTGAAGTATACCTCCCTACCGATGCAATTGATCTCTCTCCCATTATCGATCGTTTGACCAAACAACGCGAAAAGCTCCAAAAAGAAGCGGATAAACTAACAGGAATGCTTTCCAATGAGCGCTTTGTCGCCAATGCGCCCGAATCCGTTATCACTGAAAATCGTAACGGCTTAGCCGATGCGCAGGATAAAATTGAAAAAATAACCGCTCAGCTCTCTTCACTGGAAAACTAAATGCAATTTCGAGAACTCTCCTCTAGCGAACTGGAAGAGGGTTATCGCCTTCTTAGTACACTGCGTATTGATTTAATTGAAGATGACTTTTTAACCTACATCGTAGCACAGCATCCTCAAACTTATCGACCTATCGGCGCGTATCAACGAGGTGAATTGGCTGTCTATGCAGGTGTCAGTATCCATGAAAATCTCGAGCTTGGGCGCTATTTACTAATCGATGATTTAGTTTCAAGTGAAAATCATAACCATCATGTTCGAGAAATGATAGATTATCTATGCGATTATGCAAAAATGCATAAATGCAAGTCCATCATAGCTTGGGGAAAACAAAGAGGATTACAAATGGGTGACTTAAAAGAGTTCCGTCCTAAGAGGGACGGATTTATTAAAATACTTTAGTAGAAAAATCCTCGCGCTCTGTTATACTTTTAAACTCATTTAAAAAGGGATATTATGGAACTTTGTGTCGCACTTGATCTACCTTCGATGGAAGAAAATCTCGCTCTCATCGAAAAAATAAAAGCGTATCCCGTATGGTTAAAAGTAGGTCTCCGCTCCTACATACGTGATGGAGAACCGTTTATCAATGAGATCAAAGCCATCAATCCAAATTTTAAAATCTTTCTTGACCTAAAACTTTACGATATTCCCAATACTATGGCCGATGCTGCGGAGTCCATCATGGGGCTGGGCGTCGATATGTTCAATGTCCATGCCTCCGCAGGTCCAAAAGCAATGCGTGAGGTGATGAAACGTTTAAAACCTTATGAAAATCGCCCACTAGTGCTCGCCGTAACCGCCCTAACCTCATTTGAAGAAAATGAGTTTGCACATGTCTATGAAAAAGGAATTTCGGCCAAAGCCGATCAGTTTGCACAAGACGCACACGATGCAGGGCTGGATGGAGTAGTATGCAGTGCGTATGAAAGCAAATCGATCAAATCCCTTACCGCCCCATCCTTTATCACTCTCACACCTGGAATACGACCCTTTGGGGAAGATGCAGGAGATCAGCAACGTGTCGCCACCATTCAAACCGCCCAAGAGGAAAAAGTGGATTTCATTGTTGTTGGACGCCCTATCTATAAAGCGCAAAATCCAGCATCAGTAGTGGAAGCCATACTCAAAGAGCTATAAAAAGCCCTTTCTTAAGGTGCTTGTTATTTATACATCAGTATAATTTCGACCTACTACAAATGGACGAGTAGGAAAGCGGCTGAATCCACCTCCCTGCTAAGGAGACGTACTGGCAACGGTACCGAGAGTTCGAATCTCTCCTCGTCCGCCACAAACCCCTAAAATAGCCACTTTCGAAGACTTTTTAAGAAAAATTAAACAACTTTTTCCTACCCCGTTTTACTTGTATAAATCAATGCTTCTATCAAATGTTTTATAGTTTTGATCAAGATAAGCAACATAGATATTGAACACCATTTCAGTTGATGAGTGGCCAAGCAATTGAGCCAATTCAACAGGTGTTACCAAATTTCTATAAAGCATATTTGTAGCATACGTGTGACGTGTATTATAGGGTCGTCTATATTCAAGATTTAGAGCTTCAAGTGATGGTTTCCAATACCGGTCCACAAAAACATTGGTATCACGATACGGTTCATTATATTGTGTTTTGAAAAGATAATCATGATCATGCAGATTATAAAGAGTTTCAACAAGTGGAAAAAGTGAATCAAGTATCGGAATATCACGTAAAGACCCCCTAGTTTTAGGACTTGTTTCGCCAAAACGTGAGCGTGTCCGGCGGACTTTCAAGATCTTGTTTTTTAAATCAATATCCTCTTTTTTTAGACCGATAATCTCACCGCTACGCATCCCAGTAAAAAACGCAATGTTTAGATAATTTTTGTAATTGTTCATTTCAGCAGACAGAAGAATACTGTTTACCTCGTCAGGGGTAAAAGGATGGATAACGGGACG
>JAMCPS010000049.1 GCA_023379705.1 Campylobacterota bacterium | reverse complement strand
TGAAAAGAAGCGTACTTCTTTTTTATTTCCAAAGCGCCTTGTATGTTTGCAAACGCACCTATTTGAACGGCAAATGAATTCAAAACTTCTTGTCTGGGCCCTTTTGCCAATGCCTTAAAATCAATGGATCTCGCATCACTTGGCTCAAACCCCAAAACTTCTAAACTTACCGGAGCACTCCCTTTGGAAACCAAATCGATCTCTTTGGCAGCTGAAAAGGATAAGTCAATAATACGACTCTCAACAAACGGTCCTCTGTCGTTGATTCGAACCACTGTTTTTTGATTATTTGCTAAATTAGTGACACGTACTACCGTATTCATAGGTAAGGTTTTATGCGCCGCAGTCATCGCGTACATATCATATGCTTCGCCATTCGATGTCGATTTTCCATGAAAATCACTGCCGTACCAACTCGCACGACCGCTCATAGTGTCTCCGACACTCACAACCGTTGGATAATACTCTTTTCCAAAAACCTTATAAGGACGCATAGACGCCGTTAATTCTCCATTTTTCTTCTTAACCGTAGAGGGAGTATCTGCAAGAACTTCAGAAGGGTATTTTTTGGAAGCTTTTGCGGGACGGTATTGATACGATCCCATATAAGAAGTACATCCGCTCATCATAAAGATGAAAGCTAATAAAACGATTCTAATCACCGACTTTAATTTCCTCACCTTCTTTAACTTTGGATTGTATAAAAGGATTTTTTACTTTTAACTGCTCAATAGTTGAATTGTACAGTTTTGCGACTGAAATTTTGATTTCAGCTGATTGAGGTTTATCAACCGGTACATGCCGAATAAAACCTCGATTTATAGGGATTTTAATAGTGTGATTGCTAAACAATTCATCACCTTCACCCATCATATTTTCAACACGGATGACCCCGGATGGAACATTGTATTTTTTTGACACCATGGCAAGACTTTCACCCGCTTTTGTACGATGCATCACAAAATAACCCTTCAACTCTTTCGTACGGTACGTTTGTCGAAATAACGCAAGTTTATCCTCGGGAATGTACACCGGATACATATCTTTACTAGGAGGTGTTATTCCCCTTTTCAAATGTGTATTCAATAAAAGCAACTTCTTTTTAGGCATTTCCAAAACTGCTGCAATACGATCAATATCTTCCCCCTCAGGAAGATATACCGTAGCAATAGGATTTTCAGATGCTACTCCGATGAGATGATCGTATTGAATTTGTTCTAAAAAAACCTGATCACTGGCAAGTAAAGCCAACGCAATTATCTTACGAATATAATTACGGCTTTCAAGTGGAATATACTTTTTATTCGGATTTGCCAACACACTCAAATCATCCGTTCCGGCTTTGCGTATGGCTTTTGAAAGCCTTCCATCGCCGCAGTTATATGCGATGATAGCAAGATACCATTTACCAAATTGACGATGCAGTTGCGATAAATAGGCAATAGCCGCTCGTGTAGATTTAAGATGGTCACGCCGTTCATCTACATATGAAGTGATTTTTAGACCGTGTAATTGCCCGGTTCTTGCCATAAATTGCCAGATTCCGCTCGCACCTTGTGAAGAAGTCGAAAAGGTATCCAAACTCGATTCCGCCAAAGCAACAAATAAAAACTCACTTGGTAAATCAGATTGTGATATCAAAGAAGTAAGCATAGGAATTAAAATATCTGCGTTTTCCGATGAATTAGCAAATCCGTTTTCTGTGCAATAACGCTTCTGTGCAACATATATATCATTTAGATAGGGATCATTTAAAAATGAAGCAGGGATATCAAAATGTTTTAATACTGCAATTTTCTTTTCATCATTAGGGTTAAATGCGAATGAATATGCATCAATTGTTAATGCAGCAATAAGTAACAGCCAGCGCAACTTACCTCCTCACCTTCTTATCCAAAGTGAATAAGTATAACACTCTCTTATTAATGTACAGTTAACCTCATAAAAAGAGTCTTTGCATTATGTGTTGTTAAGTGTTCAATTTCTTCCAAAGGAAGCTCCAACAAATTAGACATCTTCTGTGCCACGAGCTTTGTATAAGAGGGCTCGTTACGTTGTCCCCGATGAGGATGGGGAGTCAGATAAGGACCGTCAGTTTCAATCAGGAGCTTTTCTTTTGGAATTTTTGGAAGCACATTAATCAGTTTTTTTGCATTTGAAAACGTCAACACTCCCCCGATTCCAAAATAAAAACCTTCGTTCGCAAGACTCAGCAGTTCATCATCCGCATTGTAGCAATGGAGCACACCTCCTACTTCGCCCGCACCCTCCGAGAGCAAAATCATCTTGGAATCATGGCTTGCATCACGAATATGGACGATCAACGGCTTTTTTACCTTTTTAGCCATACGAATTTGTGCGCGAAACGCCTCCTCTTGGCGCTTTTTTTCGGCTATTTTTTCTTCATCCGATCCCTCAAGACGAAAATAATCCATCCCGCACTCCCCGATCGCCACACATTTTGGATGCGAAACATAGTGTTCAAAATCTAAACCCTCCATCCCTTCTAAATCATACGGATGAACCCCAACGGCAAAATAGATATTTTCATACGCTTCACACAACTCTACCGCACGTTCTAAAGTTGAAGGGTGTGCCCCGGGAATGATAAATCCCTGTACTCCCGCTTCTTGCGCACGCATCATCATCGCTTCAAAATCTTCACGATAACGCTCATCATCCAAATGAACATGGGTATCAATAATCATTTACCATTCTCCGCTCGCACACGCTCAAACAGCTCTTTTGCAAATCCCTTGGCCTCTTCACTGATCCCATCACCGCTGATAATACGGGCAATTTCTTCGATACGTTCAATGTCATTTAGCTCACGAACACGGCTCTCACCATCTTTGTAGATTAAAAAGTGCTGTTCCCCCATAGAGGTCAACTGCGGCTGATGAGAAATGACAAAAATCTGATAGCAACGTGCTAAATGGCGTAGAACTTTCGCCACACTCATCGACTCTTCACCGCTGAGATTTGCATCGATCTCATCAAGCATCAACACACCTCCTTGATCTTCCATGCTCTCAACACGCAGTGCCAGCAATGCCAAGCGAAGACGATTAAATTCGCCGGAACTCAGTTTCTCCAACTTCGTCCCCTCAAGCCCTAAAACCACACGATCAACACCCTGTGCATGATGTTCTATCTTTTCAATACCCAAACTAGCAGGACGCAGATACAACATCGTGAGGTATCCATTGAGCTTCTCTAGCGACGTAGAAACTTCATCCGTCCGTTTTTGCGAGAGCTCCTGAGCAATCGCTTCGAGTTCTATCGTTAGCTTCTCGATTCTTTGGATCAAATCTCCTTTTGAATGTTCAATCATCTCATACGATTCGAGTTCTTTTGCTTTTTGCTCACGATACTCTAATGCTTCTGCAATCCCTCCATATCGACGTTTGAGTTCACTTAACTGCTCGATACGGTCCAGTACCTTTTCAACGGACACGTCTTCGAGTTCTTCGAGTTTTTCGAGCGAACTCTCGAATACCGAACGTAATTCATTCATCGCATCATCAAAAAAAGAACTCTCAACCTCAAGCATGCTCAACGCATGAGCAACGTGAGATTCATATCCAAAAACGGCTTGTGCTGCATGAATCGATTCTTCTATTTTTTCTTTTTTTGAGAGCTGTTTTTTGATGAGCGTTAGTGCTTCATCTTCACCAACAGTAGGTTTAATCGCATCTATCTTTCCAATCTCATACGCGGCGAACTCTTTGAGCTCGGTGAGCTTTTTTTCTTGATCTTCGATGATTTTGAGTTCATCGCGTAAATTTTTGTATTCCAAAAACTTTGCTTTATGTTCTTGTAACCAAGCACGATGTTCTGGATGGGAAAGTGCAATACGCTCATCCAACAATCCCAGCAATGATACCGGATCAAAATCACTGTAATCTTTTAAACTCAGGTGGCGTAAATACGAGGAGCTGATCGATTCCATCGATGATTTGGAGGTACGCTGATTGTTGATAAAATAATTCACTTTCTCTTTTTTGACATGACGGAAAATATTAGTAGACTCATTGTCTATTCCGTATTCATCTTCATTGAGTTGCCATGACACCGAAGATTCACACACACTCGCATCCACTCCATCCAGTCCCACCGAGGCCAAAATGGAACGCATTAGTATTGATTTACCGCTTCCGCTGGGTCCCGTAAAAACAATCAACCCCGGTTTAAACTCGAGCTCTGCTTCTTTAAACGTTAAAAATTCTTTGAGATAAAAACGCTCAATCACCGCTTAATTCCCCCACCCCAATTTTTCTTTGAGCACTTCAAAATAGTTAAATTCTTTACGATGAATCAAATGTGCTGCTCCATCCGCGAGTTTTATATGCACCGTATCGTTATCGGTAATTTCTACCATATCCTGCCCATCCACGATGACCAATGCACTCGCATCAGGTGTCTTAATCTCGATCTCAAAATGTCCAGGCAACACAACCGGACGCTGTGTGAGCGAATGAGGACAAATCGGTGTCAGTGCAAACACTTGCGTTAGGGGAAACAACACAGGCCCCCCCGCAGAGAGATTGTACGCGGTTGAACCCGTCGGAGTCGAAATCACGACACCATCGCCATAGTAGGTGTTAAAGTTGCGCCCATCCACATACGTCTCCAAACGAATCATCTTCGAAATTGAGGGACGTGTCAGTACGATGTCGTTAAACGCGAAAATTTTATTTTCACCCTGCTTTGTCACAATCGTCGCTTGCAACACGGCACGCTGATCGATACGGTATTCACCAGCCAGCAGATCATCCACAAAAGATTCAAGCTCGCTAAAATCCAAATCCGCCAAAAATCCCAATTTACCCGCATGTATACCCAGTACGGGAATCTGGTACTCATACGATCTGCGCACCGCGGATATGAGCGTACCATCACCACCGATGGTCACCAAAAAATCACTGTTTTTACACAGCAAATCAAACGGCTGTCCCATCACATCGATCATCCCGCCGCTCACATGATCAATCGAGACTTCGATGCCACGCGATTCAAAAATCTTCTTGGCATCTAAAAACATATCTTTGAGTTCAGGTGTCGATGGACGTAAAATAATTCCAACCCGTTTTATATTTTCTAATTTCAAATTTATCTCACATATTCATTAGTTGGGTTATTATAGCTAACTTTAGACACAGAGTTAAATACTTTGTCAATTTGTCGCGTTATCAAACCAAAAGTTTGTAATAGCTATAATTGCGAAAAATATAATCTAAGGACTTTGATTTGAGAAGTCATTTTTGTACTGATTTAAGTGAAGTAAATGTCGGCCAGAAGGTCGTATTGTGCGGATGGGCGAACAGCTACCGCGACCATGGCGGGATCGTCTTTATCGATCTTCGTGATAAAAGTGGCCTCATACAGCTCGTTTGTGATCCAACGGACAATGTTCACGCACACAAAGTAGCCAGTGAAGTACGCGACGAGTTTGTTCTCATTGCTCATGGACGTATCCGCGCACGCGGTGAGGGTCTCGTGAATCCTCGTCTCAAAACAGGTACGATTGAAGTCGTTATTGACGAATTGATTGTTGAAAACCGCAGTGAACCTGTCCCTTTCCAAATTGGCGACAACAGTGTTGGTGAAGAGACACGTCTCAAGTACCGATATTTAGACCTCCGTAACCCTTCGATGTACAACACCTTTTTATTGCGTTCAAAAGCGGCCATTGCCGCACGTAATACCCTCGATAAACTTGGATTTTTGGAAGTTGAAACTCCGATTCTGACCAAATCGACTCCTGAGGGGGCACGCGACTATCTCGTTCCTAGCCGTGTTCATGAGGGTGAGTTTTACGCCCTTCCCCAATCTCCTCAGCTTTTCAAACAGCTGTTGATGGTGGGTGGATTTGACCGTTATTTCCAAATCGCACGATGTTTCCGTGATGAAGATTTACGTGCCGATCGTCAACCAGAATTTACCCAAATAGACGTTGAAATGTCTTTTTGTAACCAAGAAGACGTTATCCGTGTTGCAGAAGAACTCATCGTTGCGATGTTTGAATCTGCGGGACACACTGTTACAACACCTTTTAATCGTATCAAATTCAGCGATGCGATGGAGTGGTACGGTTCGGATAAACCGGACATGCGTTATGACCTCAAAATGGTCGACGTGATCGATATTTTTGCACGTTGCGACAACGAAATCTTTACAGGCATCGCTGCCAATTCAAAAATGAACCGTATCAAAGCGCTTCGTGTACCGGGTGCTGATTTGGTATTCTCCAAACGTGAGATGAAAAGCTTTGAAGATTACGTCCGTAAATTCGGCGCAAAAGGGCTTGGCTACTTCCAAATGAAAGAAGACGGTCTCAAAGGACCATTGGAAAAATTCTTTTCCCCTGAAGATCTTCAGCTTCTTGTGGATCGCACGGGTATGGAAGTTGGCGATGTTGTCTTCTTCGGTGCAGGAGATAAAACAACCGTTTGGGATTATATGGGACGTTTCCGTATTTTTATTGCGGAACATGAGAAAATGAACCTGATCGACAAAGATCGTTTCGAGTTTGTTTGGGTCGTTGACTTCCCTATGTTTGAGATTGAAAATGGCCGCGTCAAAGCGCTTCACCATCCCTTTACCATGCCTCGTGACCTAAACCACGAGCACCTTGATGATATCGAATCCATCGCCTACGACATTGTCCTCAACGGTGTTGAGCTAGGTGGCGGATCGATTCGTATCCACAAACAAGAACTACAGTCACAGATCTTCAAACTTTTAGGTATCGGTGAAGAAGAAGCGCAAGAGAAATTTGGTTTCTTGCTGGATGCGTTGAAATTCGGTGCACCTCCGCACGGTGGGTTTGCCCTTGGATTTGACCGCTTTATGATGTTACTATCCAAAAAGGACAGTATCCGTGACGTTATCGCTTTCCCTAAAACACAAAAAGCATCGTGTATTATGACTGACGCACCAAACACGGTTGACATTGCACAATTGCGTGAGCTTCATATCCGTATACGTGAGACTGCCAAATAATGAAAAAACTTTTTTTAATCATCGGGGCACCAGGGTCAGGAAAAACAACCGATGCTCAGATTATTGCTTCGCGCAATACTGACTTGATGGTTCACTATTCAACCGGTGACCTCTTAAGGGAAGAAGTTGCCAGTGGAAGCGAGCGTGGTCAGATTATCGACAGTTTTATCAGCCAAGGTCTTATCGTACCAATCGAAATCGCGATCGAGACTATTGTTACGGCGATTAAAAATGCTCCAAGTGATATTGTCTTGTTTGACGGATATCCGCGAAGCCATGAGCAGATGAATGAACTCGACAAATTTCTGATAAACGAAACCTCCATTCAGCTCAAAAGTGTCATAGAAGTAGTTGTTAGCGAGACTGTAGCCCGTGATCGTGTTTTAGGTCGCGCACGTGGTGCAGATGATGATGAAAAAGTATTTAATAATCGTATGAAGGTCTATACCGATCCGCTTAAAGACATCCAAGACTTTTATACAGCAAAAAATCTTCTTCATAAACTCGATGGTGAACGCGATATTGAAGCTATTGTTGGCGAGATGGAAACATTTATTAAATCAAAAATATAATTAATAGGAAAATACGATGAAAATAATTCTATTAGGTGCTCCAGGCGCAGGAAAAGGGACACAGGCTCAGTTTTTAACTAAAGCTTTCGATATTCCGCAAATCTCTACGGGTGACATGCTTCGTGCTGCTATCAAAGCAGGAACAGAACTTGGAAAATTGGCAAAATCATTTATGGATTCAGGTAAATTGGTAACGGATGAGATTATTATCGGCCTTGTTAAAGATCGCATTACCCACGATGATTGTAAAAACGGTTTTTTATTGGATGGCTTTCCCCGTACCGTTCCTCAAGCCGATGCACTAAAAGCAGCCGGTGTAGCAATCGATGCCGTTATCGAAATTGATGTTCCCGATTCTGAGATCGTTAAACGTATGTCAGGACGACGAGCACACCTAGCATCAGGACGTACTTACCATGTTATCTATAATCCTCCAAAAAATGAGGGAAAAGACGATGAAACTGGAGAAGATTTAGTTCAGCGTGATGATGACAAAGAGGAGATTGTACTTGATCGTCTTAGCGTTTACCATGAGCTGACACAACCACTTGTTGATTATTATCAAGGTGTTTCGAAAGCAGATACTTCGGTCAAATATATTCGTATTGACGGAACACAAGCAATCGATACGGTTGAAAAAGAGATCCTTTCTCAACTCAAATGAAAACACCTCATTTTTATGCCGCCATCATTGGAACTGAGATCCTCAATGGACGTCGAGAGGATAAACACTTTCTTTATCTACGAGATGCTTTGATACAACGAGGTCATACACTCTTTGCATCCTATATTATCAAAGATGATCATGATCTCATACACTCAACCTATACAATGATAAAAAATGACCCAGATGCTGTTATGCTCAGCTTTGGAGGAATTGGATCAACTCCTGATGATTTAACACGTCAAATAGCTTCAGAAGTTTTTAGTGACGGACAACTTGTTTCTCACGAAAAATTTCATGCCGATATTCTTGATCGTTTTGGCGATCAAGCATTTCCTAATCGTATACATATGGCCAAATTACCAAAAAAATCAGAACTACTTCCCAATGTTATCAATAATATGTCAGGTTTTTATTTGGATAATCGCTATTTTTTCATGCCCGGATTTCCTGAAATGTCCCATCCCATGGTTGATTATATTTTGCAAAATTTTTACCCTCAAGCTCCCGTTACCTACCGTAAAACACTAATTGCTCAAACCAGTGAAAACACCCTTGTTCACATCATGAAACAACTTGATCAAGAGGTAGATTTTTCTTCTCTTCCTATGCTAAATGGCGGACATCCATCCGTAGAAATCTCTGTTGCTTCAACAAATGAACTATTATGTGATCAAAGTTTTACATTATTTATTCGTGATTTGGATAAAAACGCAATTTCTTACACTGTAATTTAG
>JAMCPS010000048.1 GCA_023379705.1 Campylobacterota bacterium | reverse complement strand
CCGCTTTGATCGCACCGTAGCTAAATCCAGGCATCATCTTCTCACACACATTTTCAGTAGCTTCGGGGGTAACATCCCGTAATGCTGGACCCGTTCCTCCCGTTGTCACCACTAAACAGCACCCTTGAATATCACATAGCTCTATCATCGTCTCTTCAATCGTCTTTTGATCATCGGGTATACAGCGATAAACGATCTCATGTTCACTTTTTAAATACGCTTTCATCGTCTCTTGGATCGCTACCCCCGAAATGTCTTCATAAATTCCTGCACTGGCACGGTCGGATGCCGTAATAACCCCTATTTTAATCATTTGCACTCCTGTAAAAAATGGTTTCCTCTGCGAATCACGGTGACCGTCGCATAAGGTAAGAAAAATTCTTTTGCCCCTGATACATCAATAATCGCATCTTCAAGACCTAGATAAACCTCGATAATTATCCCTTTGTCCACAATCTGACGCATCAGTCCTTCATCCCATACAAAACTCAATAATTCTTCAAGCTCATGGACGGTTCCTATTTTCGTATCTACCTTTTGAACACTGTATGGGGCAAAGCATCCCTCTATAAAACGGAGGAGATAATTTTGGGAATCACTCGTAAAAGCAGAGAGCTGAAGACGTTTAAAAGAGGGTTTTTTGGTTTGAAAGAAAGCGGGAGAAAAAAGCTGTAAGGTATCTATACGCTTTGTAGAATTTGCCGCATGCAGTGCCGCTTTGATCGCACCGTAGCTAAATCCCGCAACCGTATAGTCACTCTCTCGCAAAAACGGTTCAAAAAAACGGCGATCATCTGTAAGCGAAAAACCGCTATAAAATGTCATTCATGGTCTCTTTTGCTAATGCTTTGGATATCTGCTCGTATTCGCTCAAAATAGCTTCGAGTTTATCGACACTACCGCTGTAACGTTCCAAAAGTGTTTTGATCTCTACATACAATCGATCGATCAAAACAATGCAATCATTCTCACTCGCTAACAGTGACGTACCCATTCCATAGTCGTAAATCATTGCATGAGCAAGCTCACGCGCGGCCACAACATCATGTTGTGCATTGGAAGCATGCTCCCCAAAACGAAGGTCACAGGCAGCCATTCCTGCTAGATGTATACGTATTTGAGATTCAATTTCATGTTTAAGCAACGGTTCGGCACTTGGAGGAGTAATCGTCTCGTTACTCAGTGTGATCTTTTCATAGGGGAGATCGGACCAGGTTGCGGCAAAGACTTTTCCTGCCTGATAGCGGGCTTGGTAGTGACGTTGCTGCTGGGTAAGCATTGCTATTTTTTTCTTACCAAACATCACTTTGTCTTTAACTGCGAGGAAATGGTCCATTTTCACTTGAAATTCGCGCTGTTTTAGACACAATAATGCCGCTTCATTGGTGAGTGCTGCAAGTGACGCACCGTTAAATCCAACGGTCATCTTGGCTAACTCATCCACAGAAAGTTCATGCGGAATAGCGTGAAGGTATTTTTCCAAAATAGAAGCTCGCTCAGTTGCTGTAGGAAGCTCAACAAATATACGGCGGTCAAATCGTCCTGCACGTAACAGTGCGCTGTCCATCACTTCGATATTGTTGGTTGCGGCAATAACGACGATGCCTGCTGTCTCTTCAAACCCGTCCATCTCAGTGAGGAGTTGGTTCAATGTTCCTTCACGCTCATCGTTGCGTCCACCGTCACGTTTTTTTCCTACGGCATCGATCTCATCGATAAAAATAATAGAGGGGGCATTTTTTTTGGCTGCGGCGAACAGTTCATGAACTCTCTTCGCCCCCATTCCCACATAAATATGGACAAAAGAGGCACCGCTTTGATAAAAAAACGGAACATCGGCTTCTGCCGCAACCGCCTTGGCAATCATCGTTTTTCCAACACCGGGAGGACCTACAAGCAAAACACCGCGCGGCATGCGGGCACCGAAATTGTAATAGCGTTTTGGATTGCGTAAAAAGTCGATGATCTCTTCCAGCTCTTCTTTGACATCGGTTATTCCGCCAATATCGCTGAAGCGCACATTGGATTTAACAGCAACAGCGGATACATTGCTCACGCTTTCTGCCTCGTGTGTCTTTACCGCAACAGGTTCTTCTATGTGAGTTGTCCCCTCAAAAGTAAAACGGCTTCGGTACACCCATCCCAATGCACCCACAATGCCGCCTACGATAATGATGAAAATTATCCAGCCATAACTGCTTTTTTGTTCAATTTTTAACTGAGCTATCAGATCCTGAGATAGCTGAGTGGATTGAATTTTAACAACGCCATAATCGCGTGTCGAAAGATACGTGTACTCACCATCCATCACCGCATGATCAACGGTTCCTGCGCCAATCAAATGAGAAGCCTCTGCCAAAGAGACCGTATCCGTACTGTCTCTCAATAAAGCATACATCAATAAAAGAACAATGATTGCGCCTGATACAAGAAGAATTAGCTGATTGCGATTAAAATTGGGCCACGTTATGTTCATCTGCTACCTCATAGTTTTCGATTTGAACCCAATTTCCGGATAAATCTTCGTTTGATTGAATCAAAATCTTATTAAAAAACTGATCCAGTCCGCTATAGACTCCATTGTTTTCAGATTCCACTAGAACATCCAATGGAACTTTTACATTTTGACGAAATAAACGATTATTTGCTTCGATCAAAGCAGTTAGCTCACGCATACGAAGATTGGAAACTGATCCGTTCACTTCTGGCTTCATCGTGGCACTTGGTGTTCCATCACGCTTGGAATAGGTAAAAGGATGAATGTGAGTTAAATGCAGCTGTGCCGCATTTTGCATCGCTTCGCTCCACAGTTCATCGGTCTCACCCGGATGCCCTACGATAAAATCGGTTCCCAGAGCAAACCCTTTTTGATGAAGCATGTCAAAAAGCTCCACATCACTCTCAAAACGATTACGTCGATTCATGATTTTAAGCATTGCGTTGGAACTGTGCTGTATGGCAATGTGCAAATGACGCTCCAACCACGGCTCATCTAAGATTTCACGAAACGAATCATTGATTTGGATCGGTTCCAAACTTCCTACACGGATACGACGAACCCCTCGAATCATCGACATCTTTTTCATCAACTCGGCAATGTTTTTTCCCTCGCCCTGACCGTAGCTTCCTACGTTGGTTCCCGTGAGGACAAATTCGCCAAATCCGTTGCTCGCCAAACGGTAAACCTGTTCTAAGATTTTTGTTTCGTCCATATTGCGAGAGTCACCGCGTACAAAGGGGATAATGCAGTAACTGCAGCGAAAGTTACATCCCTCTTGGATTTTGATAAAGGCTCTGGATTTTCCGACAAATTCATCGACGATGGCATCATCAATGTAATTGAGATCGCCGATTTCGTAAAAACGGCTCTCTTGAGACAACAACGTATTGATTTTCATTTTTTCAGACTGCCCGAAAACCCCGTGTACTTTATTGGCCTCAAAAAGACTCTCCCCTTTGGTATGCGCTCCGCATCCGGTTAAAAAGAGCTTTTTTCCTTGTTTTTCAATGCTGTTGATGTAACCGCGCACACTCACATCGGCCCCATTGGTAACCGTACAGGAGTTCACAACAACGATATGTGCTTCGCTCTCATTCTCTGTCACTTCATACTGCGTCAAGGCACCCATCATCACCTGCGAATCATAGACATTGGTTCTGCATCCAAAGGTTTTAAAATAAACTTTTTCCTTCATGCGTCTTCCAGTACAGGCTGCTGTTTTTTCTCAATGGGGCCTGTGTAAAATGTTTGTGTAGGATAGGCAATAGCAATGTCATATTCAGCATTAAATGCATCAATGATTGCCAACTATTCAC
>JAMCPS010000047.1 GCA_023379705.1 Campylobacterota bacterium | reverse complement strand
ATGCTGATCAAGGGGATACACAAACGTTGAGCTCTGCACAGACCTACGCGGACCAGGGCGATGCTCGAACACTCCAATCCGCGAAAGATTACACCGATGCAAAGATCGAGGACGTAAAACAAGAACTTCGTAAAGAGATGCACGAATCAACCGCTCTTGCGCTTGCTCTATCATCACCGGCAGTGATCGAACCGGGAAAAGAAAACGGGGTGAGCGTTGGCGTTGGCCAATACAAATCTGCGGCAGCTCTTGGGATATCGTATTCTCGAAGAACACGAACTAATGAGTTTTTGAATGTCGGGATTTCCACGGTTGGGGGAAATGTAGCAACAAGATCTTCTTACAATTTTTCGTTTTAAAGAGATTTCCAAAGGTTTGAAAACCTTTGGAACCTACATGTCTTTTGAAATTTTATAACAGATTGGTTCGTTCTTTGATTACTTCATTGGCTAACGTTTTCGAATGAACAATCCCATCAATAACAGCTAAACTTCTATTTTCGTTTCTCTCTTCCTGTGTACTCATTCTACCAGTGTAGGCTATCTCAAATAGAGCTTCATTTCCGTGTTTATTTTTATCTTTCGGTAGCATAAATGGCGATGGAAAATATTCAATCGTTTGCCCATTAAAAAATTCCCCATTTAATTTATATCGATCAGACCAAACAATCGATATAAATCCTTTGTATGGGGAAACAAGCACCCTTATTTTTCTTTCTACATTGGCGGGGATGGTTTCCTCCTCATCTTCCCATTCACCCCAAAAAAAATAATCCCTTATCCTTTCCTGTGCATCGTTGATCCAAGCTTCGGCAAGGATGCGGATCGGTTCATACATTTCATCCGGGAAGTCAAAGCCGTCAACCCACTTATAGAACAAGTCATCAGGAGTTCCAACCCCATAATTTTTATGCAGTTCTGATAATTGAGCAGATAAATATCTATTTTTTCCCTCTTGCCGCTCCATTGGTTTTTTATCCTTGATATCCATTTCAGAAACCATTTTAGCTAATGTCGCGACCTCTTCCTGTGTCTCTTTGTTGCTGTCCGTCAGTCGATTAAAAGCTTCCAAGATCCCTAAAGCAAATTGCTCCATAAGCTCAATTTTTTCATCTACTTCCTTAACCCACTTTTCCCGCTCTGTTCTCTTCTCCATAGCCGCCTCATAGACATCGTTTATTGCTTCGGAATTTGATTTGCCGCTCATCTATTCCCCCCACATCCAATATTCAAGAGAACCGGACGCATTGATCGAATAGGTTGATCCCGGCTGAACTGTTGCAATTGCTCCGGTAGCATGGTGTTCATGTATGACGATTGGACCTGTTTCAGGAGTGTGCGATTTGCCATCAACTATTATTGAGACATTCGGAGTTGAATTTTTCCCTACAACAGTGATTTGCACAACCTTATCATTGGCCGTGTTATTGGTGTATGTCGCGCCCAATGATCTCTGGCTACATTTTGCCCCTCCACCATAACTATGCTCACATACGAAGGCATTAGCATGTGCGGCCAATAGTGCGGCCAACAACATTAAAGACGACAGCTTCATCATTGTGAGTCCTCCGCCTTCGTCTTCAAAGATGCAGCTGAAATTTCCGCTGTTCTCTGTAGCGATTCGTTTGTCTTGGCAGAGATTTTCCCTGAAGTGGTTGTCAGCGCAGCTGCTTTTTCACTCTCAAGCGCTATCTCTCTCAAGAGTATATTATTTTTGGCACTCAGTGTTTCAAGATTTTTTAGAACTTTATTCTGCTCTTCCAGGGCTTGTTCCTGTTCCATATACTTCTGTGCAACATCACCGGCGCGAACGTCCGCGCTGTCAAGCTTCACTTGCAGTTTTTTCTGAAAAATAAGCTGCTCGCGTGCAACGACCTGGCCACAATCTTGATAAGCGCACACGGCGAATGCCTCTGTACTCATCGTGACTATTCCTATTAGTGTTAATAGAACTTTTTTCATTTTATCTCCTCATCTTCTTTTTGGAATTGCTTGATTAACGTATCCAATTTTTTACCTCCGTACCAACTCGACAAAGGAAAAAGTACGGTCAAAAGAATAAGCCCTGATATGATTCTAATATTTTCAACATCGGAATAATAAGTATCAATAAAGACAAAAGACACCATCATAAAAAGTAAGGATGGTAACAATGCAAACGACATTAAGAATAGACGTTTCATTCTCGTTTTTAATGCTGCACGATAATTTTTAATTCCCATGTGTTTCCCTTTTAGTATTCACCTGCGCCCAAAGAGCGGCAGGGGGATACTGCTTTTAATCTTTTTTTAGATCGAGAGTTTGGCTAACTGATTCAACCAATTGACCGTACTCTTCAATCATATTAGACATCAGCTCTTCTTGAGAATTCATTCGCTCATTAACTTCAACTAGAGATTTACCCATAGATTCAACTACTTCGAACACGCTTGTAGAGCTATTTAAGGCCTCAGTTAGATTTTTCAACATTTTATTCGTGATCTCTTTTTGTTCGTTTACCCGTTCGTTGAGATTATTAAATGCCTCTAAAATCCCTACAGCAAATTGCTCCATGAGAACAACCTTCTCTTGAATGTCTTCAAGAGTAAGTGGTGTTTGTTCCGCTAATTCATCGTTTTGATTTTCCATTATTTAATCCTTTAATTTATTTTTTGGTTGGTTGTTGGTTTGTTTTTACTGATGCTATTAACTGCATCATTGATGCTAACACCTTTAGGTGCAGTGGCAGCAATCGCTTTCATTTGATTTTCACGTTCAATCGTTTTGTTAATTAGCGCTTCTGGCTTGTAACTTTTTTCAGCCTGTGTATTTTTTTCTTTGTTCGTAAACTCTACGATTACACTTCCATCATCCTCAACATGAACAACTTTGCCGAAATTCCGTCGATCAACAGGAGAAACAATGTCACCAACTTGGTAAGTTGGTCTTTGATCGGCTGTTTCTTCTTCAATAGTATTTATTGGTTCGACTTCATCTTTTACGTCTTCAATTTTTTCAGGAATTTCCGTTATTGGAGAATTATTTTTAATACCAGCGGCCGTGTATGTAGCTTCCCAACTAGCAATTACTTCTCTGAGCTTTTTGGCGGTCTCTTCCGATTCTGCCAAAGACTGCTTGGCCGAAGCAATCATTTGCTCATCACTTACTTTTCGAGGAGTTTTTTCTCGCTCCGCTCTTGGTGCTGAAACCCTCATACTTTCACGATCGGTTTGGACTTTAATGTATTTATCGAGAACTTTTTCGAGCTGTGGGAGTAAAACCGCATAGTTCGTGTACCGATCATATTTAGGTTCACCAGATATTTTGATTAGTGAGTTGGTGGCAGCTTCTAATGCGGCAATATCTGTAGAACTAACCAACCCTGCTTTTTTGAGGCTGATAATCTCATCATAAATAAATTTGTTTTGAGCAAAAAGTGGGGAACCTTTATCGATCTGGCTTGCAGGAAGATAAATGTTTTTGAGTGGATCAAACCCTTTTTTGCCGCCAACACCCATCATAGAGTCTGTCTGATGTTTAATTTTAGCAATCCCCTCGGCAAGATCGCGGGTTTTAATCAAGTTCTCCGGAACTGCTGCCAGCTTGTCCGTGAATTTTCTGAAAATTGTTTGCGCTTTGTCTGACAATCGAAGCATTGCGCGAGCGGCCATTTTGTCCAATTCAAGCCGACCTAAATCATCCGCAGCTTTAACTGCTAATAATGGAGCTGCGACAAATGCACCTGCTGCAACGGCTCCACTAACAACACCTCCAACCGCCGTTACTATGGCTATAGTTGGGACTGCAAAAAAACCATAATGTATGCTGTTTTCATAATCTTTTGCGAAATCTTTAGCTAGAGCCGTCGCTTCTTTCAAACCAAATTTTTCTTGATATTGTTTTGAATAGGCCCATTTCCGCAATCGAGACATTCGGTTTTGATTGTTAAGTATCAGTTCAGATCGTTTCATGCTGCTCTCCCATATAAATTTGTACCTGTTTCGGCAATTTTGACAGCATCAAAATCTCGCGCCATTTCAACGACAGTTGAAACAATTTCTAGTTTGTCTTCTTCAGAAGTTGAAGTGATTGCATTTTCGAGCATGATTAGTGCTGCACCGATCTGTGATAGAATAATCTCTTTTTCTGATTCATCCCCAGGAGCCGAATCAAAATAGAGCAATGCGGCTTCGAGTTCTGAATGGAGATCAAAATACTTCGGCTGATCTTGCTGCAACACGTATTGTTTAGCCTCAATTCTTGCCATACGGCCAGATTGATGATTAACAATCGATCTCAAACGACGAATTTCGTCATGAGCTTTTTGAAGCTCAACTTTTTTTTGAATATCCCCTGCATTCTTGCATAGTTTTTCGAGTTTCATATTAATCCTTTATGGAGTTGGTTTTGCTTTGATTACACCAATTGCTTCGCGCCACCACTGTTGTGCCGCGTCAGTTAACATTGTGTGTTCCCCACTGATCGTTGATGGCATCATTAGTGTTACAGAAGCCATCGCTGCCCAGTTATAATAGATTATTCCCGCGATAAAAGCAGATACAAATGTTTTAAATCCTAGCATCAAAAAATCATTATTTCCGGTTGCTCCGCGATTGGATAGATCCTTATTAGCAGCAGAGTATCCAACGTAAACTCCTCCAAAGATAATAAAAAATGGAAGAAAAGCATTAAACATCTTAACTGCGTCCCGTACTAAAACGATAATTGTTGACCATGTTTCGGCTTCAGCCGATGTGTAAATTGGTTTTACAGTCCAGAATACATCGAAAGCACCACCATCACCGATTAAATTCATTCCGGCAAATTTGTTCATGATGTTCAGAACCTGGACACCCCAATAAAAAAAGATTGCAACCAAAAGCTGAACCACCATCAGCGTCAACATAAATTTCCAAATTGACGTATCATCATTGTCCGTTTTTGGTTTGGTTAGAAAACTTGCTGTGATTGCCATTGCCGGAGCAAACGCTGCTATAACTCCAGCCAATCCCATTGTTGCAGCTAACATTAGTTGTCCAGTTGTTACTGTCATTTTTTTACCTTATTTCCTGCTTCTATTTGCTAAGATAGCGTTTGCCGTTTAAATCGTGACCGTTCGTAGCGATCGCGATCAGGTGCAAATTACACACAAAACCACTAACCTTACAGAGTTCACGGCCACTTCTTAGTCGTTCTGCATGTTTAATGATCTTTTGCTGTGTTTTGCTATCGAGAAATATCGTTCTAGCTCTATCAAGAGCCTCCGCCATTCTTTTTTTGTGTGTTTCCGTGTAACGATTCATAGTCCCTCCTAATCGTTGTTTACAAATTATTTACTTGATCCGGTGTAAACCCATTGATTATCAATCTTTTGGTATTTCCACGTTTCAATAGAAGTTTGGGCCGCCAACTTAACATTTGGGACAAATTTTTCAACTTGTTCTGGGTATGGTTTCGTTGAATCCATAACACTAACAGTAACATTAGCTGTATCACCAATAATATTTGCATTGACGATCGAACGTTTCGCAAAATCACCATAACTTTTGTTGATGATTTTAGTCATAACTGATTTTTCGAGTGCAGAATCAATTAATTCAGCCGCATTAGCCTGTACCATAACCGCAGCAGCGATCAACATTGATGAGATAACTTTTTTCATTTTGTGTCCTTTTATTTTTGTGTTTGTGTCAGATTAACATCATACGTTTCAACACCGTCACTTTTCAGTGCCACTGTTAAGATTCCCAAAAGAAGCAATACACCAAGGGTGCTGTACAATATGACTTTCCCTGCTGTGATTAATGCTTTTTTTAACCCTACTTTTGTTTCTTTAACGATTGCGTCAATGATTGTCATTGTGGACCTTTCATATTTGCTGTTTTTTGTGTAGATTTAAGACCTCTAACGGCCTCATCAACTGTCAACTTAGCTTTGTCATTGAGAGCTCCTTTTAAATCAGATAAAGCCTGATTATCTGTTTTGAATTTAAGAACGTCGTACTCTGGTTTTAGCGCGATTTGCCCATTTTCATCCTTCATAGTAAATTGTTCGAGAAGTTTTGGATCCGTCTGGTCGGATATTTTTAAATTTCCTTGTTCATCTGTTAATTCACGGACCGCTTTAAGTTCAGGGTCCATCATCTCAACAAACAATTTCATTGTTGGAAATGGAAGAATAGAAAATGATCCATCGCCTTTCTCCATTTTAGCTTTCACGCTGCCATCTTCATACTCTCTAAACTCCTCCAAAGTAAGATCTTGTCCATTATGGTTGACTTCTAAATTGGTCATTTTTTCATTTCCAAAAATAGGATGTTGAGAAACACCTTCAATCGCTTCTATCTCTTCTTGGGTAAGCCCTAAAGAATTAGCCATATCCGCTATATCAGCATTGTATTTATCCAGCAAACCAAGCTGTTTTTCTTTCTCTTCGGCCGGAGCGTTAGATTCATCGAAAGCCTTTTGAATCTGCGATTTTTCGTTGAATTTTTCTCCAAGTGATTTCAAAAGATTTAACTTCTCGTTATGTTCAAGCTCTTTTTTTCCTAACTTATCTAGCTGCTTTTGAAGTAGATAATTTCGCGCACCCGCAAACATCTTTTCAATAATTAATGCCAACAAAGCGTATTGCGCCAAAATTTGTGCATTACGGATACTACTTGTTGAATCCATTTTTTGAGCAGATTTTTTTAACTCGTCAGTAATTTTTTGGCGACGTTGGATAGCCCCCTGCAATCGTTGTTGTAATGAATCACTCTTACTCGATAAGATCGGATGGAGACCAACTCCACCTGATGAATTTTTCATTTTTATATTTTGAGTCATTTTTAATCCTTATATATTAAAGTCCACCAGAAAATTGTGAACCTCGTTGATTGATTGATTCAACCATATTTGTAGAATCAACAACACGACCAAAATACTCCAAAAACAGACCCGGCCCTTTTAACACAATATAGATCATCAACCAAACTTTTGTTACCGCTGTGACAATAAATAAAATCCCTAAAATAAGAGATTTATTCATTGCGGAAATCAACCATTCACCCCATCCTGCTAATGGATTAGACCAACCAAATTCAGTAGCTGCTAAAGTTGCATCGGTCTTAGCCATTAACATAAGATCTTGCTTGGTGATTAATCCAGAAGTAATTGACTCAAAAAAGGCACCAACTTGAAGAGCAGCTAAAACACAAATAACAATTAGCGCCGGTTTAAGAGCTATTCCTATCCCTTGAATAACGAATTGCAAAATATTAGTCCGAACATTTTCGCCGAACGCATAAAGTGAAACGAATGGCAAAACAATTGAGTATTTAAGCACCTCAAAATACCAAAGGGCTATTGCAAGTCCAGTGATAGCAACCATCGATAAATAAACTAATGACTCAATAATCATTTTTCCTGCGCCAGTAGCTAAATAAAATGCCCCTATATTCGTTAATGAGGATTTAACAGCCGAGATTGCTTTAAGAGCTCCACCACTTGCACCTGCCGCAGCATTTGTACCTCCTGGGATAACAAAATTAGCCAAACTAACAGCGTCAGCACCATCTTTTGTTGCAGTTAATAATGATTCAACAGGCATAAATAACAGATCAACAATCGAAACAAGAGCAGATTTCGCCGCGTCAAAAATCCCAGAAACACCTGGAATAATCATGAATGCGAATCGCTGACCATAGCTATCAATCGTTCGAGTAATATCAAAATTTTCTAGTTCTTTAGCAAATGTTTTAACGCCATCAAGACTCTTAAAATCTCCACCAACTTTGTCCCATGGAGATTTGTCTATATTTTTCTCAATCTGGGTTGGCGCATCGTTAGCCATGGCTTGCTGTGCAGGTAGAAGAGCAACACTGATCCATCCGTAAGAGATATTAGTGTTCATGCGACTTACCGCAATTGCTTTAATATCACTAGGATTAAAATCAATTACTTTTTGAAAAAAAGCTTCTCTGGTTTTTTTCTTTGCGGCGTACTCTTTGTATGCAGATTCAGCGGCAGCACATGTACCAATACTGAAATATGAATTCGGCAAACCAGATACATTTTCTGAACCAGTATTTAACGCTGAAGACTTCAAAAACTCAGTTTCAAACTCCCAATCAGTTTTATTCATTGATTGAGCAGAAGATGGAAACATTATATTTGACTTGGTTGATTTATATTGTCTTAATTTATCGATATCCCAAGTTTCCACACAACTATTTAAAATCCCAGCATATACTTCACCTTTTTGATCCTCGATTACTACCTTTTTAACTTGGTCTTCAATTTGTTTTACATTCATGCCATCAGGTTTTGCCACTGAAGCAACAACCGATTCTGCGTTGGACACATGAGCATGATTTGCAATAGCATCGGCAACACCAGTTGTATAACTGACTAAAGCTGCAAAATAATCTTGGGCTCTTGTTGTGCTTGCAGACGAGCTTGTAAAAAAAATGATCACTACCGGAACTCCGACAATAGCTCTTCGAATTGACTCTAATTTCCAATTTTGAATTCTATGAGTTACTGAATCAATAGCTAAAAATACAAGAGTGAAAAAGGTAGTAATCGAGGATCAAAAAGGTGAAGTATATGCTGGGATTTTAAATAGTTGTGTGGAAACTTGGGATATCGATAAATTAAGACAATATAAATCAACCAAGTCAAATATAATGTTTCCAT
>JAMCPS010000046.1 GCA_023379705.1 Campylobacterota bacterium | reverse complement strand
CCTCAAAACTGAAACTGATACGGCTTTGGTCGATCGTCTCCATCTCTTTGACACGATTGAGATTGATGAGGTAGGAGCGATGAATGCGTAAAAAACCGTGGGGTTCAAGGAGTGCTTCAACGTCGGATATTTTTTTGGGATAATATGAAAATCCCTCTTTTGAGCGAAAAATAACTTCGGATAAATCGGCTTTGACATAGTAAAGCTCTTCGGGAGAGAGTAGGTAATGATTTTCTCCCGCTTTGGACAGGAGCCTAAGCTTTTTGGGGGTATTTTTAGTTGTGACACGTTCAATCGCACGCTCCAAGCTTTCAACAGTGTAGGGTTTGAGCAAATAATCCACAGCTCCCACATCGAATGCTTTGAGGGCATGATGGTCATACGCGGTCTGATAGATTATGGCCAAATCCTGATGTTGGTAACGCAAGGTGTATCCCAGTTCAATCCCATCCATCCCAGACATCGAAATGTCCAAAAAGGCAATGTCAAATGTTTGCTGTGAAGCATATTTAAGTGCTTCTTGGCCACTTGAAGCCGCAGTGATTGAGGTATGGCCAAGAGAGGTCAGTAACCGTGTTAGACGTGCGATGGCAAGCGGTTCATCATCGACGATGAGAAAGTTCATAAATCTCCTTTAATAGGATGGAATACGTAGGGGGATTGAGATGTTTTACGGTGATCTTTCCTTGACACAAATGCTCTAAACGCTCTTGCAGATTGGATAAACCGATGCCAAAGGCGGTGGAGGTAATCTCTTGCCCGCTATTGGATACTTCTATGTGTATTTCATCTTCTCTAAAACTGCGCAGAGTGATTTGGAAAGGACGGGTTGTGTTTTTCATTCCGTGTTTGATTGCATTTTCACATAGAAGCTGAATGGAGAATTTTGGTACGAGAATATTTTTAAGTGTTTCATCATTTTCAATATGGAGTTGAATTTTTCCGTTAAAACGGATGTTTTCAAGTTCAATGTAGTCGCTTGCATTGCGTATTTCTTGGTTTAACGTGATGAGTGGGGTTTCAGCCATCGTGTTACGCAAAAAGGTTGATATTTTAATCACGGCCGCTTCTGCTTTGAGGGGGTCTTGGTGGATAAGCTCTGCGAGTGAGTTGAGGGCATTGTGTAGAAAATGGGGATTAAGCTGGGTTTCCAGTGAGTTGACGCGGCTTTGAGAAAAAAGAGTGTCCATATGCTCTTTTTCATTGCGTGTTTTAACAAAACGGTAGATCAAGGCTCCCATGAGATAGGTGAGCAAACCGATGATGGATGCGCTTGGAAACGGATGTATGGCAAAAATGTCAATGATGGTGATTGTACTGTATTGTACGGTGTAGTAGGTAGTGAGTGTTCCTAAAAATCCTGCGAGAAATGAAAAAAAAGCAGCGATGCTATTCCACCATTTTTTTTCTATATTTGGGAGGAGATAACGGTTCATAAAGGTTATGAACATCAACGAAAAGGTGGTAATAAAAAATCCTAAAGCAAGACCAAAGAGTGCTCCGTTTAGGGGTGGTAGCTTGAGCAAATAATAGCCAAACAGGGATAGCAGTGTCGAAAAGGAGATCCCGATGATCAAAACACCCAGCCAATCGTACGGGGTGATCTTGAGTTCAATGTTTCCCATCAATCATCCTCATACAATTAAATGCCCCCATGATGACACCCGGCCAGCCTTGAGCCGCATAGGCGGTGTCTCCTATTTGATACAGCCCTTTTATCGGGGTATCATTGGAAGGCAAGCGGGGAAGAAAGTTGGAAAGTGTCAAGGCGTTTCCTCCTAGTTGTGTACGATTGATGTATCGACCGAATGTTTTGGGTGTCGCGGCAAAGCACTCAACAATTTCTTCGTTTTGTACCCCAAGTTTATCACAAATCCACTGTTGAAGGAGATTTTGAAGTTCCTTTTTTTGATCTTGATACTGCGTTTTAGAAAGCAGCGTCCAAAAGCGGGTATCGGTGTGAATGGAGGCCGTGATACGGTAAAATCCGGCAGGAGCGATCAAGGTGTCACTGGGATCGCTAAACGAGACAAACAATGATTTTGAAAGGGTGTGGGGGATAATTGTCTCTGCAATGAGTTGATAGTGATGGTGATAGGGGGTAAGTGTTTTGAGGGTCATGTACAGCACAAAGGCACTTTGGTGGTTGTTGCGTTTTTCGTATTTTTGATAGTATTTTTTGATGGTTGGGTCACTAAACCATTGTGAACTTTCATAATGGGAGGTTCCCATGATGAGGTTTTTGCATTGTATTGTCTCTTGCGGCGTTGTGAGGGTATAAATATCGTTTTCTTTAACAATGGACATGACGGGGCAACGTGTTCGAACATCCGGAATTTTAGAGGTCAATGACGTGCACACGGCTCCCATCCCCCCTAGGGGATAGTGGGTTTCGTTGAAGGTATATCCAAGTGCTAATGCCGCGGTAAAAAAGTTGACTTTATCACTGGTGGCTTGCGCGACGATGAGAATTTGTGCGTCTAAAAAGTCGAGGTATTGAGGGGATAGGGTGCCATAAAATCGTGTGATGAAATCGCGGGCATTTCCAAAAAGATATCTCCAAAAGCGTTTTACAATCGGATACAGGCTTAACAATGAACGTATTTTCATCAAAGCGGATTTGTTGGAGTAATAATGCCCTTGCATCTCATAAAAAGCAATCCCAAGCGTGTGTACCAATGTCCAAAACTCTCGATGTTTGGCATGGGGGTAGAAGGTTTCGATTTCGCCGATAAAACGCTCTAGTTCACGATAACGGATACAGGTTTTGTCCCCTTGGATAATGGTGATGGCAGGGTTGCTTGGAATAACATTGGGGGTAACGCCTACGGTTTGGAAAACACGACGGACAATGCCTCCTTCGTGATAGCCTGAGATGGTGGTTGCTCCAGCATTGTAATGATTTCCGTGATGCAAAAAGGTGGAAGCACATCCGCCAAGCGAGGGCTCTTTTTCCAAAAGCACCACATCATGGCCTTTGGCATTGAGCAATGCGGCGATAGAACATCCTCCGATACCGCCACCGATGATCGCATATTCTCGAATCAAAAAGACTTCCCCATTATTTTTGGCTTTATTAAAAGTTTCATTGAGAAACCTTTATCCCTTGTGTAAGCTGGACAATATTGCGTTTAATGTCCCCTTCAAATACGGCTGATACAACGCTGATCATATCAGGAGCGTGAGCGGATATTTCATGTATGTTCGTGACATTGATCCCTCCGATAGCACAAACGGGGATAGACAACGCTTCTTTGGCTTTTGCGATGACACTCATTGAAACGATACCCGAATGGGGTTTGGTAGGTGAGTGAAAAAACGAACCGAAAGCGACGTAATCGGCTCCCTCGTTTTGAGCTTCCAATGCCTTTCGAACACTTCCGTAGCAGGAAACGCCGATAATGCCTTCAGGGAAAATCACGCGTGCTTCTTGAATGCTCATATCGTCTTTGCCGATATGCAGTCCATCGGCGTTTATTTTTTGTGCCAAATGAGGTCTGTCATCAATAATGAAGGTCGCGCCGTAAAGTTTGCATAACGCTTGCAACTGGATACAGATTTCTTCTACTTCGTCATCACTATCCGTTTTATTACGATATTGAAGAATTTTCACTCCTTCCTGAAGGGCTGTTTGCACCTTAGCTGCAACGGTATCATCGGGGGTGAGCTTTTCATCGGTGATGGCATACAGTCCTTTAAGCGACATGATTTCCTCCTGCTTTGTGATTGATAGGACCTGGACCATGACCAATATGGGGTGCTTGTTCAATGGCGTGAGTGATGAAACGTTTGGATTTTTCGATAGACTCTTTCAGCGTCAGTCCCAATGCCAAGTTGGCGGCTATGGCAGAGGAGTAAGAGCATCCTGTACCGTGCTGAGAGGTCGAATCGATCATGGGTGCGGTAAAAGTCTGCTTTTCGTTTCCAAAGAGTACATCTGTGGTTGTGTTGTCTTTGACATGATGTTTAATCAGGACAGGTGTTGGATGTTCAATGAGTTGCGCAAGCGTGCCTGCATCGTCTGGTTTGTATCCAAAAAGTCGGTATGCCTCGTGTAGATTTGGTGTTGAGAGGGTGACAACACGGCTCAATTCGCGCAGTGCATCGATCGCATCGTCTTTGAGCAGGGGTGATCCCGCTTTTGAAATGCACACGGGGTCAAGGACGACTGGAATGTTCAGAGGTTCAATCATGCGGTGTACCATTTGGATAATATCGGTATCGTACAGCATGCCGATTTTGATGGCAGCAACGTCAAAATCACTCAGAACGCTTTGGATCTGCTGTTCGATGAAATTGACATCCAGCGGAAACAGTGCTTGAACCCCTGTTGTATTTTGGGCGGTTAATACTGTAATGGCAGAGGCTCCAAAAACGCCAAACGCTTCAAAGGTTTTTAGATCAGCTTTATCCATGCATCTCCAGAAACTGCGATGAAAGAGTATTATCACTATATTAACAGTGAATCATCGCCTCTGATGGACGATATATGACGTC
>JAMCPS010000045.1 GCA_023379705.1 Campylobacterota bacterium | reverse complement strand
GCAATGTCTTTACCGCCACCGTAGAACGTGCAGGTTTATGATTTCCAAATGCTGCCGCATACAGTTCATTCACTGCCACAAAATCATCCATATTATCAAGAAAAATAGTCGTTTTAACAACCTGACAAGATCAAGAGATCATCTCACGAATCAATACTAAATTTCAAGCGGTCAGTGTGACGAGAGATAAAAGTGTTTACCCAAAGAACCTGAGTGCAAAAATGGTTCCGATGAGTTATTTTATTGACCCTGCCAATGGAAAAGTGATTTACTCTATTCCAGGTTACTGGGATAGTGAAGATTACAACTCGGTTCTCGATGACGCATTGCGTAAATACAAAAATACAAAAAAATAAAGGACTTTTATGATGACAATAGTACAAACTCCCGATGCACCTGCGGCAATAGGACCGTATTCCCAAGCGATGATCGCAAACGGTATGGTATTCACCTCAGGTCAGATCGCTTTGACGCCAGAGGGTGTGATGTTGACCGGTGATGTCAAAGAGCAATGCGCGCAAGTGTTGTCCAATCTCAAAGCGGTTTTGGAAGCGGCAGGAAGTTCGATGAGTCAGGTTGTTAAAACGACTATTTTTCTTGATAATATGGATGATTTTGTGGCAGTGAATGAACTGTATGCGGCAGCATTTGGAAATCATAAACCTGCACGTTCTACGGTGGCGGTAAAGACATTGCCTAAAAATGCATTGGTAGAGATCGACGCTATCGCATTGGTTTAATTCTTCTTCAACACTTTTTCTTCATATACTTTCAGCCCTCCTAGCAGCCATAAAGTTGCTTTTTGGGTAAACAGATCGCTTTTGAGTATTGCCTCTTTTGCTTTTATGCTTGAGAGATCAGCAATCGCGCGGCTAAGCTCATCAGCGCTGGCAAGTTTGTTGTCAAAACGTCCTCGGGTGAGGTTAGTGTACTCTTGGGCGGCTTTGACTTCCATTTGCGCACTGTGCAACATACTCTCTAATGTGTTTAGCTCCTCATAGGCATTGTCTATTTCCATCGTTACTTTGTTTTTATAGTCTTCATAGGTCAGTTGTGCCGAGAGTTTTTGTGCCTGTGCGGCTTGTACGGCATGAGAATCGGACAACCCGTTAAACAGATTCCACGATGCGGTTGCTCCTGCGTAGCTTTTGTTGGCATTGCTGTATCCATCCCCGTTTAGTTCCAGAGTGTTTCCTTGGTGTTTGACTGCACCAACGAGTGCTATATTGGGATAATATTGACTTTTAGCCAGTGTGATGTCACCCAGAGCTAGATCAAGTCCTTTTGCGAGTGCTTTGAGATCTTCACGCTTAATTAGGGCAATTGTAACTAAATCGTTATGTTCCGGTATAGCTAAAGTGTCAGTAAAAGGAGTCGCATCTTTAATATCACTGTGTGTTAGATAAGAGAGCTGATTGAGTGCTTGTTTCTTGCGGTTTTTGGCTTGGGATAATTGTGCTTCTACGCTGTGCTGTTTTGCTTCTATCGCATAAAGCTCTGCGGGAGCAAGAAGACCATGGTCATAAAAACCTTTCGCTTTTGCATAGGCGTCCTCCATTGCTTTTTTGGCCTCAGTGTGTGCCTGGATCATACTGTCTTGGGAAATGATATTGCCATACAGTTGTGTCGCATTTAAATAAAGATTTCGTTTTAGGTCACTGAGGGCAAGTCCCGCTTTTTCATATTCAATAGTCGCTTTTTCATTTGCCGCACCAATAGCAAATCCGCTAAACAGAGGATAAGTGATAGTGATAGCTCCCTCGGTATGGTTTTTGGTTCCCATAGGTGCTGTTTGTGGTGTTGGGGAGTAGAAGGTGACGCTGGGAGTCTCTTTAAAACGTATGAAACTGAGTGTCGCGTCGATACTAGGATAGTTTTTCCCCTCGGTGATCTTGCTGTTTTCGTAGGCTGCTTTTTGTATTTGTTGTGCACTTTGAACACTTAGGGAAGTGTTCAGACTTTCGATTACTTCGTTATAAGTTTGTCCCCACATCAGGGTAGGCAGTATTAGGGAGATCCATTTTTTCATACGGTTTCCTTGGATAGTTTATAAGGGATAAAAAGAAGTAACACAAAGACAGAACCTAGCAATCCCCAATATCCGGCATGGACAAAGGTATTGTAAAAGCCATAGCTGTAGCTCATGAGCGCTTCGTAGTTACCAAATACGGCACTCATCTGCTCACCATTAATCCCCATTTGCTCTTGGGCGTTGGTTAGAAAACCGCTGAGGTATTGGGTGTTTTGGAGTTCTTCCATGCGGGTGAAGGAGAGATTTTTAAAATACTCCATGTTGTTGGTCGCCAGTGCCGTACCAAAGCATCCTCCAACAAATCGTACATAGTCCATGAGGACAATGGCCAGCTCGCTTTTATGACTAGGGGCATTTTGAAGCAGTAAGACAGTGACGGGAGCGAAAAAAAGTCCCATCCCGATACCAAAGGGGATGGTCAAGATCATCGCTTGGTGAAGCGGGGTATAGTAGTTCAGGGAGGGGAGTATCGTCATGGAGGTGATGACGTACACGATGGTCGCCGCTAAAAGGGTGATGCGTGCTCCGATTTTATCGGCCAATATTCCGGCGATGGGGGCACAGATACCGATGAAGAGGGCAAAGACAAACACGGCGATACCCGCATCAAAGGTAGGAAGCATTTTGATGTGTTCATAATAGATGGGCAAGAGGTAGAAATACTGATACATCGAAAAACCAAGGACAAAGAAGTAGATCATGATCCCATTGACAAACGTGATGTTTTTAAACAGGGAAAAATCGATCAATGGTTCGTGAGAGTACAGTTCGCTGAGGGCATACAGAGTAAATGAGATCAGTGCTGTTAGGAGAAAAAATCCGATTGCCTGTGAGTTTAACCAACCTAACTGCTGGCCGCGGCTCAGCATTATGAGCAAAGAGATCGTGGCAATGCTCAGGAGTGAAAAGCTCAAAATATTGAATTTTACTTTGTCAAACGTCAGAGATTTGGGTAGGTGAATCCATCCCGCGATAAATAAGATAATGCCTATGGGAACATTGACGTAAAAGACCATACGCCAGTCATAGTATTCGGTGAGGTAGCCCCCCAAGGTAGGCCCAACAGCAGGGCCAAAACTCACCCCTAGACCAAAAATTCCCATAGCAAGCCCCTGTTTCTCGGGTGCAAAATAGCTGAATATCATGATATGCGCGGTAACCATGATCAGGGCTTCACCAAAACCCTGAAGTACACGAAAGAAGATCATCTGCTCCAGGGTCGCACTTAACCCACACGCCAAAGAGGCAAGGGTAAAAGTAGCGACACCGGTCAAAAAGACCCCTTTGGCACCGATACGTTTGATGAGGTACTCGGTGGTTAGCAGGGCAATGGCAGCAGCGATCATGTAACTGGTGATAATCCATTGGGCACCGAACATATCAGTTGAAAGTGGACCTGTTAGTTTTGGGACGATGACATCGACGATGGTAGTGTCCAAGATTGCCATAAACGCACCCGCCATGACAATGATGG
>JAMCPS010000044.1 GCA_023379705.1 Campylobacterota bacterium | reverse complement strand
ATCGTTCGCGTATTATCCTCAAAATAATGAAACGTCGAGGGGTAATCCAATCCATCTACAGTGCGAGTCCTACGCCGTGATTGGGCAATCGGGCGTAGCGAAAAGCACTCTGCAGCGTGCGGGTAAAAAAATGTGGAGCAAAAGCTTCAAATGTAATATGAACACTCCCGCTCTCTACTTGCATAAGTTCGAGAAGATTCTCAATGTTACGCATCATCGATGAAGCACTTTTACTGACCATATCAAATGTGACCCGCGAACTTGCTACAGAGCGTGAAACGAACGGTATGCTCCAAACTAAAGTGGAAGAGTATGAAACGGCGCTCGATGAATTGCAAACAGAGGTTGAAGGGATCGTTGAACATGTTGAAAAACTTCAAGCTGAACGCGATCAGTTGATTGGGTTCAGAGACGAGAACGAATCATTAAAAGCTCAGTTGGCCCATAAAACAGATGAGATTGGCCAGATTAATGGTATTTTGGAAAACATGTCAAAAACCGCTTCTATGACAGCAGATGCAATGAATCGTATGGAACGTGATATTGAATCAATGAATCTTAAAAATGATACTTTGATGAGAGAAAAAGAGCAGAACGCCATTCAACTTGCAACATTGCAAGAACAGCTCTCTACTGCTCAAAGAATTAACGAGGGGTATGCCTCAAAAATCAAACAACTTGAGTCGGCATCAAAAGAGCCTACACAAACTCAACAGGTTCATGAAGAACCGGCACATGTTGAGCCTGCGGTAGTACATACCACTTTTGTTGAAACTGCGGCACCTGTACACGTTGAAGAAGCGGTAAAAGCTGAATCTATTAGCGCCATCGAGAATATGGCTAAAGTGGAAGAGTATGATGTCCTGGGTGAAAAGATCGAATCGATTCGATCGCAAATTCCTCCAAAGCCTGAAATTAAAGTTCGACCTGCATTGGATCGTAACCGATTGAAAGCTGCGACTAGCAATCTGAAAAAGATGAGTGAAGGGCTTTCTAAGCCTGAGACCAAATAGTCTGAGTAGTTTGTAATGGCGTCGATCAAAAAAACTAAAACTATTGGGGGAAAAAGCGAAAGCTTTATGCGAGAAATCGATAATTCCAATTTTATTTTAGATGAAGAGCGCCAAGAGGATTTAAAGTTTATAAGAACACAGCCGGATCGGGGTAAAAAGATACTTCAGTATTTTATTCGCACAGGTTTAAAGTATAAAGAGGTATTTGATGCTATTAATATAGGGGATTTGAATATTGACGTCCAAATGGCTCATCTAAGAGCTATCTCGGCTCTCTTGAAAGAGCATGGATGGCAAGGGAAGGTTGACCTTCACACAAGACCTGTAGGGGCATTTGACCATCCAAGTCCGCATTTTCATCTCTGGGGATCCCAGGTAACTAAATGCCCCTACAGGTCTTGTGTGAAGTATCTATTAGAAAACAATCTGACGGACGAATCTCGTCTCAAACAAATGAAGACCGAAAAATTCATTCAAAAACTCTCCAGGGAGGATGTAAAGAAGCAGGTTGAAAAACCTTCTGATGATAGATCCGCTGGACCTGCAGAGCTTGAAGTACGTCGGAGAAAAACTGATGCCGGAAAGCGCCTTGAGGGGTTTGTTGACCGGTTCAAGAACGCTAAACCCGAAGCCGTTGCTGCGGTTGAAAGGGTTTCCGATAAAAAGGCTCTGTTGAGCCAAAAGATCGATGCGCTCAAGAAAAGCATCTCTGGGAAAGAGGATGAACTCGTCGTTAAACCGGCTGAGTCACGACAAAAGGCCGTTGGCAGCAAGTTTGAGGATTCTGCAAAAGCGTTGAAAGCAAGATTGCAGTCTTTGAAAACGAATTTGTCAACAAACAAGTGAATTTTAACGAAATAAACAAAGGAATTAGTTATGAAAGCGAAATTGAACCATTTGACAGTTACAGTTGTTGACCGCGAGGCAACTAATAATGAAGATAAATATAAAAAAGTTGACCTTTATGGTAAAACAGCTACCGCATTTTTGAATTCGGTTAAAAACAGCCCATACCTCTCAAGCCGTGTTGCGGATGTTGAATTGACGGCTAAAAGCAATCCTGAAACCGGTGAAGTGGCAAAAGGTTTCCTCGGTAATATCAAATATTTTGACGCGGCGGATGGAGCTCGTATCGAAGATCCGAAAGAGCGCCGATACAAAGTTGATCTTGACCGTATCACTTTTACCACTGAAAACAAAGAGAGCAAAGAGTACGACGTTTCTAAACCGGTTTACCGTGATCGTGAAACCGGTAACGTTACGAACCTTGAAGACGGGAAAGTTCCTGGAATCAAAACGATCCTTGGTGCTATGAATGAAGACGGTGAGTTGTTCTTACATGTCGATAAAACAACAATTGACGAAAAAGATGTATGGGTTATTGCTGAAGCAAAACCTCTTAACGGTCCATCTGCCAATGCTGATCAACCTCGTTATGCAATTACGGTTACGTCTCCGGCTGAAGGGCAAATTCGTATTGCCGGTCCTGAGATCAAAGATAGTGAAGAGTTGAAAAACTATATCAAACAAGATCTCGGCGGAAAATGGAACAAAACTGAAACTGCGTGGGATGCTCCGATGCCGGAAGGAATGACGGTGGGTAAAATGTTCTATGCAGTTATCGACAAAGCTAAAGAATTTGGTGTAAAACCATCTCCTGAAGCGGGAATCAAAGATGTAGCGGCCGGTGCTCCTGAAGGTGCATCATTGAAAGATGCTGCAGCGGCAGTAAAACCAAAAGGTCAAAAACAAGAGATGAAAGCCTAACCCGTAAGGGTTGGCTTTTGCCAATGAAATACTAGGGTAAAACCTAGGAGATAAACTAGGGAGAAAAAGATGGAAACTCGTGAAAATATTGAGAAAAAAGTTTTTGATTCAGTTAAAAATGCTGATAAAAATGAACAAGAAGCTTTGAAGAAAGAAATTAATAATCTCAGCTTGGCTGAATTGGCAGAACTCTTTCCTGAATATAGCGATGTAGCAGAATCCGCCGTTGAGTATGAAGTGAAACGGGATGAAGATTATGAAAGTCCCCGCGAATGGGATCAACTTGGAGCAATGTGGTGTCATCACAACCGGTATTCTCTTGGTGATAAAGACGGTGCAGAAAAAGCATATGAATTGGTACAGTCATGTGATCTTAGCGAAGAAGATGCAGAACTCCTAGAGGAAGCTCGCGGCATGAAGTATGCTGAAGACCGTAAAACAGTCATTGATCTAATGAACAAGTATGATGTTGCCATCACAATGCCGCTATTTTTATATGACCACAGCGGAATTACAATGAGTACCGGAGACTTTGGTGATCGTTGGGACAGTGGTCAAGTCGGTATTATTTTCGCATCTAAGAAAAAGCTTGAAGAAGAGGGTGTTTTTGGGGATTCTGAATGGCGAGAAAAATATCATGCAGGTAAAACCAATGAAGAGATCGCCAAAACAATATTAAAAGCTGAAGTCAGCGAATATGACGACTATTTGACCGGCAATGTTCACAGCTATATGGTTAAAGTGCATGGCGATATCGAAGAAAGCTGTGGTGGATATTACGGAGACAGCGGAGAAGAAGAAGCTGAAAAAGAAGCCAACAGTCTTGCTGAGTACGAGAAGAAAAATGTGATCACAGGATTGATTTTTGAAGCAGCTGAAGAAAAGTTGGCTTCAATTGAACAAGATTCAAAAATGGACGAAGTGTTTAAGATCGCTTCTTCAGCCACAGGGCTTGATGTTAATACCCTAAAAGGTGCTGTTGCTGCATTAAAAGAAGCATCTGCAAAAATTGGCGGACCAAAAATCTAACTCTTTATCTTCACCCCCCGCCACCACGGGGGTTAATATCAACCACTTACCAAACAATTACATCACATCTACCATTCAAATCCTGCGTTTAATATACTACCACTTATTAGCCTAGTAGTCTCAATATGGGGAAGGGGGAAATTTAATTTCCCTTTTATAATTCTTTGTGCTATACTTATGCAAATATACCGATAGGAATTGAGATATGATAAGAGATGTATTGGTATTGTCATTGCGTTGATAATACAATTAAAATTAAAGATCATATTTCAAAACTCTCCTATTAAAAAAGGGGTTTAAAAATGGATAACCATTACCGTCGTTACGCAATAGTTACGGAGACAGAAACTGAAGGATCTTCAACTCTTGAAGATTACGATACTGCTGAACAAGCGATTGCTGCTTTTGAAGCGATTCGCGTTAATGGATACCATCTCCCTGAAAACTGCGAACTTTTGGACAGCGATAGAATCACTTTTGAAGATCAAGATTTTGTCACCATTACTATGGATGTCGAAGTCTGGGATGAAAAAATGAATCATGTCGGGTTTGAACCAATTCATCATGAACCAATTTATATGTTTTATGGAAGGGTTGTTAAACCAACCCCCGAAGAAAGCAAAGAAACCATGGACTATTTGCGTTCTTCTGCTGAAAAAACTCTGCCGGACCTGCAAAAGAAAATGGGTGAGATTGCTGAGTGGCGTGATGGGTTCAAAAATTGTTTGGTTGGAGAAAATACACTCATTTGTACACGCAATGATCAAGGCCGAATTTTTCACGTTGTTGCTGACAATAACATCAAAATTGCCGAACAAATTGATGGCTACCTAAGTGGGGTACATCTCTTTTCTCCGGAACGTGCTATTGAAGTTGCTTCAACTATCAAATTGAACGGAGAGGGTGCTGATGGTTTGACTATAGTTCCTGTGAATATGGGTCATTTTCAAACCGAAATGGAAGAGCGTGCGGCGCAGATGATCGAATCAAACAGCAAATTGCTAAAGTATTTTCAAATCCAAGATCTCGCTTCAAACGCTTCAAATAGCTTTGGGCTAAAAGAAGCGTTAGCATCTCTCAATGCTGACCAAAAAACACCAGAACTCAAATAAAGGACCACTCATGTCAGATCATGCACAATATATTGAAGATCAGAAGTTTAAATCAAATATGAGTTTCGACGACGATACTGATATTTTATATACACCGGACAATTGGGAGCCGGAGGATCACGACGGCAAAGAAGGTGTGACCGGTAAGTACATTTTAGATGTATGTGGCGGTGACTATGGTTTGGCAGGCAGGGTTTATTCTCTATGTGAATGGCAACATCCGGAAACGATTCTTGATGAGATGAACATTCAAACATCGGATCTCTATTTGATTCGTCTCGATGAAACGCAGTATTGGAATGATGAGTTCCGTGAAAAATACAATACTGGAAAAATATACGGAATTTATCTCGTTGATATGAACAATCTTACTAATGTCGCAGAGCTGAGACCATCAGTATGGTGTGAATTTCTAAAGAACGAAGTTGAAAACTTAAACAGCCCACTCCTCACCGAAGAGAATCAAGACGATTCTCTTCATGCGTTTGAGCATAACAGTGGTGGTCAGGATGGAAAATACATCATTGCCGAAGATATTAAAAGAATCATCGATGATGGTGCAAATGCGATCAAAAAAGAATATGACTTCAAACTTCCTGCAATGGATTATGACTGTTGGGAAGATGAGTTTAAAACTGCCATGGGATCGATGTTGGGTAATTATTCTGATTTTACCTGCGAAAAAATGTCGGAGATTGGAAGAAAGAATAAATCTGAAAATACTTCTTTGGCGGATGCCGTATTGGCAGTTACCAAAACAAGTAATCCAAATCTAAAAGTGTGAGGAATAACAATGAAGCCTGTTGAAGTTAGAAAAAATGAAGTTGCACTTGATGATACAAGCGCTCCGGTAAAGATTTCGTTTGAAGTAGATGCTGAAGCAAAAATTATCCCGGCTGTAGTGAATGCTCGCCGGTTGCTTTCAAGCAATCCTGGGATTAGTTCAATACAAATTGATATGCCGGCTAAAGTATATGAATTTGATGATAATGATCAGGAAATCACCTCTGATTCTGTCTTTAATTACAAAATCGATGTGACGCGGGATACTGTATATCTTGAGGGTGTCAATAGCGGTTACAGCGCAAGCGTTGTTGATGTTTATATGGATGAATTGATTGAAGATATGAATGAGAAAATTGAAAAAGAGTTGACTCAGTTGACAAGCACTTCATCATTGACCGGAGCCGTTACAAGCACATCAAATAATAATATAGAAGCCGAAATTGTTCATCATTTAACACGATTTACAGAAGATAATGAAAACATATCAGCAGGCACCCAATATTCACAGATTATGTCAATTGCTAAAAAAATGATAGACGACAGGGTAATTACTGAATTTAGTGAAGATATTGATGAACTTGTTCAAAATAACCTATCTAAATATCTTGCCGGAGAAGTAGGTATAAAAGAAATCGCATCGGCCGCTCCAGAAAGTGCATCCTTGAAAGAGGCAGTCGCATCACTCCCTAAAACTTCAAATCCAACACTAAAGGCATGATTATGGACACAGCTACTATTTTTAATCGGGTTTTGTTTAGTTCTCATATGGAAGAGATCCATGATGATTTTAAACGTGATATTGAAGAAGCCGGTCTGTCTGATCACCAGGTTTATCAGCAGCTTCATGCTTTTGACCGTCTGGTTCGAGAGAAGATCGACGGGTGTGGGGTAAAGCCTGCAGCGTTGGCCAACTTTGTCGAAGAGATGTTGAACAACAAACGTATCCATGAGATATCAGGCTTGAATGATGCTAATGTCTTTACTGGCATTAAAGACTTTTTGAAAAGAGCAGTGGAGATCCTTGAAGATTCAAGTTTGATCGGTGATATCGTTCCTCCTAAGACATTGGAATCGATCTTTCCAACAGATGAAGAGCTTCGTGCTCATGTCGCGTATTTTGGTGAATACTGCGATGGATATACCGCAAGTGATGAGGCAGATATCCAAAACGAAAGCGAAAATGTCGTTGAATTTTTCTCAGGCAAATCGTGGAAACAAATTGCCATGGCCGATGAGACTGAGATCATGAGGAATGTCGATTGGAACGATTTTGATTGGAACGCATGGAAACATATTCGAGAGATCGGTGCCAGCGAAGCAAACCACCCTTCAAGATTCGCGGGAATCTTTCGGGATGAAGAGATTGCAGTGATAGCAACCAGTGCTCCCAAAAATGTTGATCTTAAAAAAGCAGCAGAAGCCGTTTCGAAAAAATCGGCTGAGCCATCATTAAAGTAGGAGATGTATTATGGAAAATAACCCAATTTTTATTGATGTGAAAGTCAAGTTTCTTGAGTCTAATAAATCTGAGAACTTTACAGCAGCTATCGGACAATATGACGGTGAATCAAACGATGATCAAATTTTTTATTGGTTTGATGGCAGTGAATCTATCATCGGAAAACATAACGACGATTTTGAAGTATTGTCTTTTTCTGTCGGCTCAAAAACTATTAAATCAGTTGAGGAAGAACAGTCGTATTTTGATTCATTGAAATTAAAAACACAAATTGAAAACGGCGAGCTTAAAAACATCGCTGTTCAATTCCAAGATGAACTTGTTATGCTCTATACACCATCAATTGAACGTGCGAGAGAGGCTATGCTTCACGCTTTTGCTGATGGCAAAATCGATGAACCCCAAGATATCTATGAAATTCCCGATTCGGATATGCAATTTCATAGCTTTGACGGTCACGTTTGGGATGCCGGTAAAGAATTGGATTGGTCGAAAGTTCAAATATCGTCGATTGCTTCCAGAGCATCAGAGAATAAAACGCTGAGAGATGCCTTAGCGGCTTTGAATTCAAAAAATCAAAACTTACAAATCAAATAAAAGGATCGATCATGTCAAAAGTTGTTGCGTATATTTCCGGCGGTGTAGTTCAATATGTTGGGTCAAACCTTGAGAATGTAGAAATTGTTGTTGTCGATGCCGATAATCTTTCTGAAATGGGATATACCGATGCGGATATCCAAAAGATACTTGAGCGTGAAACAATCGGTATCAATGAGAAAGAGATGATTGCTCCTCCGGAAGCTACTGAACTTATGGAAGTTCAGCCATACCAAGCTCCAGAGCCATGGGCTCCAAAACCTCAAGAATGGTGTTGGACTGAAGTAGAAGGAAGCCTTGATTTTAAAGTGGCCAGATTTGAAGGGTATAAAGAGGGGCAAAAATACTATAAATTTGACGGCGTTCTTCCAATGGTTGAAATACTTAATCAACAAAATCGTATTGATCCGGCTGAGATCATTCGCCAATTGAGTTTAGAGGGTGATCCGGAGCTTATGCTTGGAGACTACTGGTATGGTATCGATACACCAGCGCCAGACGCTCCGTTCAAAACTTACAAATCAAATAAAAGGATCGATCATGTCAAAAGTTGTTGCGTATATTTCCGGCGGTGTAGTTCAATATGTTGGGTCAAACCTTGAGAATGTAGAAATTGTTGTTGTCGATGCCGATA
>JAMCPS010000043.1 GCA_023379705.1 Campylobacterota bacterium | reverse complement strand
ATAGAAACTATGGCTTTAACGTATTTTCTATATAATATAGTACTTAATATATAATCAATAAGTGGTGATTTATAGGGATCAGTTGCAAATTTTTTTTAATAGAATATATCTTATGTTATCTAAAGTATATAATGTCTAACATATATAATTGACATTTTCCAATAAATAAATGTATACTCCTAGAAGTTTTTGTGGATGTTTCTCATCTGCTATGTAGGAGAAATCTGTATGCATCTTAGAATCAGTGATGAACTTTTTGTATTAGACCACAGTCATAATGTAATCTATCAAGATACTAAGGTACCACATACAGTCATGGTGAATCAGTATGTCTGCTTGTTTGACAATGAATGGTGCATAATAGAAGAAGTTTGGGAATATCTGCAAAATAGACTTTATATAAAGAACTTAGCTTTTAATTCGGTAATTACCAAAGGTACAGATCTTAAACTCTATTATGACTTTTTGCATCAGTATAGAATAAATTACACTTCAGTCTCACAAAAAACAATTAACGATTTTATTGCCTGGTTGCTACAATCACAAAGTCCTCGCACTGCAAAAACAGTCAATAGGATTATCTCGAATATCAAAGATTTCTACAGATACCATGAATCACTTCATAAGATCAACAACCCTTTTAAGAGCACATATGAGATAATTAACAACCCTGCTCGGAAAAATAGCAGCTTTTTTGCACATACAAACAACTCCTTGACCACATCCAGTATATTTAAAATAAAAGAGTTTGATCGCGGTATACGTGTCCTCTCCAAAGAACAAATAGAGACAATATTAAGCGCTTGTACAATGGAGCGCGATAGGCTTTTATTTGAACTGTTACTGTTTACAGGAATGCGTATCGGAGAGGCACTGAGTCTTGACATACATGCAATCGGTATTTCAAAAATTTCTTCAAGTGTTCAAGAATTGAATATGAATTCAAATGAGCAAGACCATCACAAAGGGAGTCGCTACCGTCAGCAAAAGTCTGGGACGCGCGATTTGTTTATTCCGACAGCACTGATGGAAAAACTTTCCGATTATTACGAACGTATTTGGCTAAAAATGTATGAAACAAAAGAGATGAAGCATGAGTATTTTTTTGTCTCTGAATTTCATAATAATCTGGGTGAGCCGTTGAGTTATCAAGCGGTATGGGAGCGATGCCGCTTAATTGGTAAAAAGACCGGAGTCTTTTTTACGCCACACGATTTTAGACACACCTATGCCACAATACTTGCCCGAAACAAAGTGAGTATGCACAAACTAAGAAAGCTATTGGGACATACGCATATCGCATCAACCGATATCTACATTCAGATCGCGGATAAAGAACAGATTGTTGAGGATCTTATCCCGTTTTTTGAAAGCTATGGGGTGATTCATGAATGATCTTCTGACCTTCAGCATTGGCGGACGCATCAAATCGGTTGATTACAAATCTTTAGTCCCCTATAACGTGGCAAAACTCCACTTCGAATACATTCGACAGGCTCAATCCTTGCAACTCAAATCACCCTCTTCTTTATTTACCGAAGCAACTATGATCCGGCACCTCTTTCATTATTTGGAGTCTCGTCATTTAACAGGCCTATCACTGTTTACTTTGACGCAGATGCAGGAGTTTCATACCTATTTGCGCACACTTCCTTCCAAAACAGGCAAACCTCTTTCTAAAAGTTCACAAAGACTTGCCTATACTTTTTTCAAAAACTTTTCGATGTGGCTGCAGGAATATCACCCTACAGAGGCTCCTCCTTTAAATATTTTTCAACGTTCCCCCTATAAGGGAAACAATGATCATCTCAAAACTCATTATTTTTCAGATCATGTCCTTGAGCAGATAAAAAAGGCAATCGTGATAGAAACAGATATTTACACAAAAACCTATCTTCTTATCTCTTTGTATTACGGGTTACGTTCGCTTGATACGATCTCATTAAACGCCGATTGCTTGATTCCCAGTGATAAAGATGGAAAATACGATCTTCGCTATATTGATCATAAACAAAAAGAGGTCGTTATCATCCCAGCTATTGCCTCTCCTGTGGCTAGAGCCATCCAATCTCTCATTGAGCATACGGCCCCTTTGCGTACAAATAACAATATTGAGGCACTTTTTATTGATACGCACTCTAATGGATCGGTAATAAAACTCAACTCCTACCAAAAAACACGACTGGATCGATTTACAAAATATCATAACATCACGGATGAGAGCGGTAATACGGCGAAAATCACTTCTCATATGTTTCGCCGTACCCTGGCCACAAATCTGCAAAGCAGCGGAGCTTCATTAGAAGCGACGCAGGTGATAATGAATCATAAGCACAAGCGGACAACTCTTAAACACTATGTAAAGACCAAGAACGAAGACTATATTGATCAAATTTCTAAAACGTTGGGTCACATGCAAGTACTCTCATCTGCCCAAGAAATAGAACAATTTCATCAGGAACATACAGGTGTAACATTGCGCCTAAGCGATGGATACTGCACCAATGTTTTTATGATGAGCGATGCCGCATACATGTGTGATAACTTTCCGAAACGGGGAAACTGTTATGGGTGCTCCAAAATGGTTACAACCCCAGAGTTTTTGCCTTATTTTAAACAACTCATTACGGACAAAGATAAAGAACTGAAATCAAAAAGTCTCTACGGTTCTCATGTTATTCGGCAAATAGAGTTTGAAAAAGGGCTGATAGAGACCATTATTGACAAGCTTGAGGTGATGTCATGAGTGGTGCCAACACGATAATTGACGCCCATCGAGATAATTTCCTTGTTGTGGGTCAAAGTCATTTCAATGACATGGTATGGGACTTAACATCGTTGCTGAACAACAAACGATCCGGTGTCTACTCGATGGGAAGATTGAACTTTCATCTGCTTGAAGACAAACCTATGATTATAGAGCCCATTAAACGATATTTTTATATCCGTCTTGCTCAAGTTAAGCCATTAACTGTTGCCAACGAATATGCCTCTTTGGCAAGTAAGCTGGTTGCTTTTTTAAACATAGAGGGGTTACATACCCTTGAACAATTCAATACGCAGCGATTTATGGCATTTAATCTTTGGCTGAAAAAACACTATTATACGAATGAGCGCTTGGCGAATAACATGAGTCGCATATCCAATACCCTGCTAAATATTATCTCCGTAGGCCAGTCAATGGGATTTTCACACCTACCTAAAACCCCCATTGTATTGGAGACATCATTATGGGAATGGTGGGGCGCCAACAAGCAAGGCCGACAGACTAGACAAAAAGGGCCCGAAGATCACGGCATACCGATGAGTCTGTGGCAGCAGATCATTCGTGCAGCATGGGATGAACCTGATATTTCACAGCATATTTATGGAGGGAAAAGTGCCGGTTTGTTCCGCGTGAATAATGCTAAATTTGGAATATTGATCCAGGCACTTACAGGACTTCGTATCTCTGAGGTTCTTTACCTCAAATGCGGCTGCGTAGAGAAGGACAACAAAGGAAAATATTGGTTGAATGCCCAAGTTGAAAAGACCGAAGATGAGCCTGCACATCATCAAATCCTCATCCCGCAATCACTATATGATTTGATTCTGCGTCTGGAAGTATTAACACAGCCCTTAAGAGAAGAGGCTCAAGAAAAAACATATCTATTTTATCTTTTATCCCATAAACACGCAACCGGGGCATCGGATCAGGCACGACAACGGTATAAACCTGTTCCAATGGAATCGGGAAAATGGAATGCACAATTTCTCCGACCATTTTTAAAACGTAATAATTTACCTTTCACTTTTCAAAATTCTAAAAATAAGACCGTTACGTTATCGTCTCATTGTTTCAGACACACATTTGCCAAGATTGCAGTAGCAGACAATGGTGTTAATCTTTCAGTACTTCAGACCCACTTTAAACACCTCTCAATAGAGATGACTGCCCACTATGTCAATCTCACAAAAGAAGATCTGAAAAGAAGCTATCTAGAAGGGATGATAGAGGGGAATAGTCTCTATGCCCAGGGAAAAGAAGGGGAACAATTCAAACAAAAAATCAACGAGGTCAAAACTTCTCATAATATTAATGAACTGCTTGAGGAACTTTCAAAACTCTTTGGGATCAACCCTCTTCCCTTCGGCTTGTGTTTGTATGATTTCAAACGCGGACATTGTCCAAATCTAGGGGTACAAAGCTGCTATTTAATTGGTTGTGGTGATTTCATCACCAATGAGAGCTTTTTACCAAACTTTCAACATGAGGCAAGCCTGCTTGAAAAGCATATTGATCATTGCAACAAGAATGGACAGGTTGTCGAAGTAAAGAAATCACTCTTTCATCTTAACAAAATACACACTATCGTAAATTTCATCCAACGAAAGGACTAACATGGCTAAAGGCGATTCACTCAAACGATATAAAGAAGAACAAAAGATACAAACACGCATAAAGCTTGAAGAAGCTATCAGAGAGCTCAAAGCATCTGGAAGTGAAAAGATATCGGTTGATCAACTTGCAACGCTTTGTGGCATAAGCAGAGCGACGATTTACGCCAACTATAAAGATCTACTGGAGAATCTCTCAGATAGAAGTACAACTTCAATGAAAATACAAGCAAGCGCTTCAAAAGCAAAAGATGCCATTATTGCCGAGTTACGTGAAGAAAACAAAAAACTTCGTTTAGCAAATAACGCACTTATGGATCAAATTGTTGGAATGAAAATTTTACTTGAAAAAACTACCTGAAATAGGAGCTTTTCGAAGCTCCTGGAAGTTATTTTGGAGGGTATATTTTATTTAACAGATCGATTTAGATTTTAACTATACGTAATTTACGCCGTTAGCTTGTCCACTTCAATTGCGGTTCAACGTGGCGCATTGCGCAATCGGTGAGATACGAGTTAATTAGGGTTTGATATGGTAAACCCATTTTTACAGATAGATCTTTAAAGTACTCGATAGTGTTGACATCGACATTTAGTGATATCTGCTTTTTGACTTTTTTAGCATATGGGTTTTGGACAGATTGTGAAAAGTCGTATTCTTCTCTCATGGTAAAAACTCCTTGTATTGCCGTGCTTCGTTTTTAGTTGACTCTCTAGCTGAGATAATCCGTATTATTCCGTCTTGATCTCTATAGCAGTGGACAACGGTCAGTATTTTTAGGGTATAGCTCATCCCCAATAAAATAAACCGTTCCTCTTCTTGTGAGTGATCAGGATCATGGAGCAAACGCCCATAATCGTCGTCAAAGACAGTTCGAGCCTCTTCAAATGTGATGCCATGCTTTTTGGCGTTAGTAAATGCTTTAGCTGGATCCCATTCAAACTGTAACGATTTCATAATGCTATGATAATGATTTAATCATGATATGTCAAGTATGCATCTGAAAAATGAAAAATTTCACTCATAAAACAAGAAAATTTATCAAACAAATAACACTGTTTTCAATGATAGTAATAAAAAGGTGGGTTTCTTATGTAAATGACTTAAATGAGGGGTTTTTAAGGTCGAGTGATAGATATTATTTTATTTGACAGACAAAGCTACTTTAGATAACTTATGTTAACCAATATGGATTTCTCTTCATACCTATGAAGGGTTTAGCCTATATACAAATTAGTTCGTTTGTGAAGCTAACGCTATAATGATCTTTGCTTCTAAATCGCTCAATTCATCATGGCAAATTTCAAATACGACTTCCGAATCTATATCTATGTAGTGATGTGAGATAACTTCTCGAAATTTGATAATTTCGCTCCAATAATTCTTTGGAGCAATACTTTCAAGTACTTGAGGATCTGTTTTGTAAATATTTTTTAATGCTTCACCAATACTTTGAAGACGCATTGAAATTGAATCTAGTTTTTCTAATCCATCATCATCTTTCATAAAGTCGTCGCTTTCTTTGATGGCTAAAAAGCGCTTTTGAATAAGCTCAATACTTTGCAATATATACTCAAGTAACTCTTTTGTGTTCTTCTTATCCATAAATTACTTCGTGCTCAATATTTTCTTTCAATGATGGTCTCATATTTTTATGAGGATATAAAAGATCTATTTTTGTTCCAAAAGCTTCTTCAAAATAGTTCCAGGCCCCGGCAATATTTCTGAATTTTTTATCTTCAAATTCAGCATAAATATCGATATCACTTTGGGGTGTTGCTGAACCTTTGGCATAACTACCAAAAAGTCCAACTTTAACGAGAGAGTATTTTTCTCTTAACTCGTCTTTGTGATTAGCAAAAAAATCAAGAATCAACTCTTTGGTAACCATGACACCCTACTTTTAAATTACTTGTTTTGTATTGTACCACACCCACAATAAGACGTAATATTCTGTGACTAGTATAGTTCAATATTACATCACATGAGCATATAAATTCTACGTCTAAAATCTTATACAGCGAAATCAGTGTTGGCTATTGAACGGGAATTTTCCAAAGAATACGTGTTATATGTAGATATAGCCAGAAACGGTTAAAACAATAAGGAATAATATGAAAAAAGTGCAAAAAACTGAAGATTTACAAAACGTCTGGATATTTGGAAGAACCAGCAAAGAGGTTCTTGATGATGTAAAAAATGAGGCACAAATACTAAGAAACGAATCGAACGAGATTTTTAGACAAGCAGGGGATTATAAGGGCGAAAACTATGATATCGACAGCTTCAAGGCAGTGCTAAACAAGTTTAGAAAATACGAAGAGAATGTCCCATCAATGGAGGCGGTCTATTTCTTCTATGGGGATATGGCTCACGCTTATCTAAATGCAAAACAGTATGAGTGGGCTACAAGGTATGCCTGCGCTTTGATGTTCATGGCATCATCTTGGGACGATAAAGAAGGGTATCTGACTGGCTTGACAGCATATATCAATATTGCAATGGCGACCGACAATTTTCAACTGACCATTAAAGGCTTTGTCGAGATGTTTGAAAAGGATGATACCAAAAAGAATGGATCGATGAAGAAGAACGGAGTGCTAAAGGAAGTCAGAAAGAGGTTGGAGCGTCAAGAGAATGGTGAGATCCCTCAACCCGAATTTGTAATGCCTGATCTTGAAATGGCAGGAGAGTACCCAAAACCGTACTCTTACTTTTATTTAACGAATCGTGTCAGGGCAGCAGAAGAAATAGCATTGAGAGAAGTAGCCCTAGCTATGGGTGTCAGAAAGGATGCTGTGAAAAAGATGCTGGAGTCATTTTAATGCCAAATATAAGCATTGGCGGCTGAAATTCGATGATGTCCCGCCGCTTCTGAAACTGCTTTGCGTGCAATTCGCATTGCCTCAAGAGGTCTTACGCCATCTGCTATCTTTCTGTAAAATATCTTATCTTGAAGGTTTTGTAAAAAGTTGTATCTTAATCCGTGAGAGCCGGTGTATTTTTCATGCATCCTAAGAGCGTTCTTTTCAAGCTCTTTACGGTACTGGTTTTGATTGACTTGGAATAATCCATCAACCATAAGCTGCCGAAGTCTGTCAACGTGCTCATCAGATAGTTCTGCTGTTTGCACAAATCCCCCTTTGCCATAATAGGTCAAAGTGTTACCTTGAAGCTGAGAGGCTTTGATGTGAGAGGCTTCGGTAATACGAAGACCGTATCTCCATTGTAGTGTACCCGTGAAGTGCATACGCTCGTCTTTAAGGATGCCAATGACAAGCCCTGGATTTTTGTACGCTCGGTCGAAGCCAGATGTACGCTCCATTTTTTTGATGGTCATATGGATATTTGATAGCTGCTCTTTGGTATAGCCAATATAATCATGACCTTCTTTTTTAGCAATCGCTTCTAGTGCGATTTGGATTTTTACCACATGGGCGAGATAATTACGGAGGGTATTACGTGACACATTTTTTTCAACTTTATCATCAAACCAGTTTTCGACAATATCCATGGGGATCTTTGTCATGTCTTTTATACTACGTTTATAAGCAAAACCAAAAAGGTTTCGGGCTGTTTTGAAAATTTCATCTTTATATTCGTAGGAGTGTACTAGAGGGGAAGTATTTCTTGTATTGTCAACATTTTTGACAGGCTGTTCTTTACGATGCTCTGCTTTTGATTTTCCAATACCATCAAGTTGTGACCATACTTGTGAAACCTGATATTTGATCGAGCCGTGCATTTATTTTGCCTCTGAGTTTCCTCGTTTTAGATTTTGGTAAGAACCTCTTGCTTTTTATTCAGAAAGCTTAACTTTAACTCTTAGTTCGCATTTCGCAGGCCTAAAAGAACCTCAAAACCTTTGATTGTTATCGCTTTTAGATGGCGGTCGCATTGCGAAAAAGGGCGTTCGCGCAGTTAAAACATCTATATCTCTCGTGATATAAGTCGGCTTGTATGTAATAAATTACAAAAAAGCGGGTCGTAGGTAGAAAGTTGAAAGTCGTATTATGAGGTTTTTTTTAGGACAAGTCAAGAGGTCCTCGCTCCCGTCACGCTACTTTTTTTAAATATCCTTTTCAACCCCTATTTTACGAGGTTATTGTATAATGTCATTATCGTGATTAATATACACCTAAAAAGGTTAAAAATGAGGTTATTTGACAAGCTTAGAATGTTTTGCGCAAGTGAGCGAAGTGATGATGAAATAGAGGATCTTTTTATGAGAGCCAATATTGCATTGATCAGTGGAGCCCAATTAAATAAAGCAATAGTTATGTCACTCGATACGGCTCACAAGAAAGTTGAAAAAGTAGATTCAAAGCCATTTGAGAATGCGGGGAGAAAGCCTGAATTGATGCTGGATCGGCACAAGGCGACTATTCTTGAGTTGCGATTAGAGGGACATGGATATGGAGCCATTGCCAAAATGCTCGCGAAAAAAAATATATACAACAAAAAAACAAAGAAAGCATTTTCGAGGCATACGATCAAAAATGCACTAACTACGCTGGATAAGGAAAAAAATGAACATGTTTGAATTTGCGGTTGTCGGTACCTTTGCGGTAATGGCGGTATACTTGATGTGGATTCATTATCATCTGTTGCATAAAGACTTCAGGACCGATTTCTTTATTGCTATATAAAAAGGCCGCTGATCCAATTGTTGAGGGACTTAATGAATTTTATAGCGACAGTAAACAGCAACTAGAAGAACAGCGTGAGGCGTTTACGAAGCATCAAATAGAACTAATCAACGACATGAAGGAGCAAAGAATCCTTATTCAGGATCAAATGCGCCTACTCAAAGAGCAAGAAAATATGATGAGAAAACATAAAGATGTCTACGATGAACAAATCGAATCTCTTCGTATTTCCCTTATTAGAACTCAAGACATGCTTGATAAATGTAAAAAGAAAGAGGCACTGTCAAAGCTACAAGCGTTATAAGAATGTACCGAACGGTACATATTCAAGACTCCATGTTTTTAACCTACAAATTCCCCTAAAGAAGATAGAACATTTAAAAATATGATGCTCATTTTCTAATAGCAATATATATCTATATAATATATGATGCCTTTTTATGAATATATACGATGCTTCTATTTTTCCAAATTCTGTGACTAATAACAAAAAAGTAAATATGATGCTCGTTTTTGATTGGTTCTATATATCTATATAAAATATGATGCTTTTTATTTGCCATATATGATATACTTGTTAAATAAGGAATATCATGAAGAAATTAACCATAACTATCCCAAAAGATACCGATGAAGAGAGCTTATTATCCGAAGCGTTAACGGATGCGGGAGTGCATGAGATAAGTGCCCACCTAATTGCACAAACCCTTACACAGTCTTATGATGACAAAAGGCTAAGGAAAGCCTTTGAAGATTATGGGGATGTAGGCGGTGGCCGCTTAGATAAACAGCTAAGAAAATGTGTGCTAAAAGAGTTTATGGAGCATATAACTACGGGGAGCCCCTTCAAACCGAAGAAATGTGCGGGGATTGCGGCTCATCAGGCTAAGAATCTTCTACACATAGATCCTGAGCCGGTTTTAAAATACGCCTCTCGTTTTGTGACGAAAGCTGCATCGGCGCTTAGATTGAAAAAAGCACGCTTCTTTAGGCATAAGCACACTGCCAGCATTCTTGAAAAATATCGGAATATCAATCCTGATGCGCTCTTCTATTTGCACTTAAACAATAAGCTCAATTTGACCATTGAGGATTTTGAAATATTTGAAACTTTTCTTGAAACAATGATCACAAAGAAAGAAACTGTATAAAAGTAATACTAAGTAGTACATAGTATTAATCATTATTAATTATGTCGATTTGTAATATAAATTACTACTTTATCCTACAAAATACAAATAAATGAATATAATTTAGTAATGATTATTACATATTCATAATAAATCATACTAAGTTACTATAAATCTCTATTAGTTTTGCAGCGTATTAGCGAGTTTTCTGCCAGAATATGAAAATTGAAAATAACTTTTTATTATCATAACATTTCTCTTATAGTTTCCTTTTTATGTTTTTATTTCATAAACTTTGATTCATAATACACCATGTTATTTTTGTGAGGTTAACAAATGGATGATATCAATACCTTGTCCCTAAAAATCGATAAACTAGAACGTGATCACAAAGCCTACATTGAGTTTGGGGCTGGCTGCTTTATTGGGATCTTGGCTATAGGTATGATGATTGATCACCATTATGACCCGTTTTTATGGCTTGTTCTTTTTGTCTTATTTGTATCACTTGTATCTTCAATCGTAATCGGAGTGAAAAAAAGCTTGGAAAAAGATCGGTATATTCAGGAACTTAAATCACTCTCGATTCAAGTATAGCTATGTTTTGGAATATATTTGTTCGCCCGAAGTTTCGTACTTCCGATAAGATTGATATTTGTGTCACCGCTTTTGAAGCAGATGATGAAGAGTTTGTTTGTGCTCTTTTCTATAAACGCTATATTGGTTTGGAGATCATTACCACGTCGCAACATGTTACCAGGGAACTGGCGTATAAACAAATCTATGAAATGGGAAGTGTCATTGGAAGCCATTTTGAATTTCATGAACCATCGATGATGTGCCATGAGTGCAAAATCAACCCCGTTGGATCTATGAGCAGTGAACACCTGTGTAACTTTTGCCACATGGAAAAAGAATATGATAGGTCAACGGGGGAACCATGGCAATGAAAGGCAGCACCTTTCTGTATGCTTATGCCCTGACAACTGTCTTGATCACATCAGCTTCTTTGGGGGCGCATGAATATGAAATTGGATTCTTTGCGTTAGTGCTTGGGATGTTTGCGATCTTTATCTTTTATAACTATAACCACCCTGCCCTGCAAAAGTGGGTGGAAAAATACTTTTAATTTATTTTTCTAGGAGTCTTACTACTAATTTATCTTGTTTGACGATTAGCGTTTCATAGACAGGTTCATTCATTGCTCCTAATCTTTGGCAGTCGATGTTGTATCCAAGATAACTACCCATTCCGGCTCCGCGTAATTTGCACATCCCTAAAACACGGTTGTATTCATTTTCAACAGCAATAGGGAATTTCTTTTCAAATGATTCTCCAATGTATTCGGTTTGACCGTTGCATTTTCTGTATCCCATAATGGCTTCGGAAGCGTCATTTTTGCCATAGGCATATTTATGTCCGTAAGATTGATCAGTTTGTTTGGTTACAGCTGCAAGATCACAACCTCTCTCGTTTTTGCCAAGATAGATAGCTTCAAGAACTCTTCCATTTACGCGCCCTAGCGTATTGCTTCGAGAATTAATTGATTTTTCTGCTAAACCGCCCTCTTCTGCATTTGGTGTTCTTGACATTGCTACGCTTTGATTGGCTTGGGCCGTATTTGGTGATGATAAAGTAATTTTTTCAATAACACCTGTTGATAGATTAACTTTCTCAATTGTTCTTGATGAGGATGATGTGTTATCAGATTGTGCGCTATTCTGTCTTGCTGAATTACTATACCATGGAAGCGGATCTGAATATTTTTCTTTCATGTTTTCAATTCCTAATTTTGGCTGGAAACGTGTTACACCATTAAATGGATGAGGAGATACGTTAACGGTAAACTCATCATTTTTATTTTGAGTATTAACACACCAGTGAGTTCCATACTCATAAACACTTTTGCCATGATGTGAACCTTTTACTAGGTATTCACTTCCATCAACAGTTTGGTTCTGCGTTTGCTCATTAGAGATCAAATATGTACCGCTTTTATTCACACAGGCCCCGTAATAGTTCAAAAATTCAGTCCCAAAATCAAGCATCGCACCATTAAAGTCCATAAGGCTCTTTTTTGCGATCTTATTTTCCTCATTATAGGCCTTCATTGCATATCCATGAGCTTGTGGCTGTTCATGTTTAATGATAGCAACAACATATTTTCCGTTATTTCCTCTGTTAATACGACTAAATGTTGCTATGAATCCATTTTTATTGGGCACTGAGCAATTGATCGGTTTAATCTCTTTGTTAGTATCATAGTTCTTGTCATATTCAGGAATACCGCCAATTTTTTCACAATAATCTACCAATGTAGAAACCCTTCTTTTTGGGAAAAAACTACTATTAGGGGTCGTTTCAGGAAACGGAATATATAGCACGTTAAGAGAATTTTACCACTCATAAATCATTTTCTACAGAATTCGGAAAAAATAGCACGCTAAGAAGATTTACAATAACTCTATCGAAGCATTTTGCAATAATATTGCTGCTTAGGATCCTCTCTGTTGCCAATCCAGAACTCCATCCCTTTTAGGTAAAGCACTATATTGTTAAAGGCTATCATCCCATCTATTTCAG
>JAMCPS010000042.1:46869-63212 GCA_023379705.1 Campylobacterota bacterium | reverse complement strand
AGGTCAACGTTTTGAGATTGTCTCAAACCGTTCGACCTACTTAGTTTTCAATGATCGCAAACTCAATTCTTAAAACCTAAACTCTAGGTTCCAGCGTTTGTGGACGGGAATTATAGGGGAAAAGATAGAAGATGTCAAGAGGTTTTGAAAAGAATTATGGAGATTTCACAAAAAGATTTCTACTCTATCCTTTTATGTAATTATTTGTAACATTATTACCCGTAACTGCCCTTTTTAACCTCTAAATTTACCTCTATTTGCAAATACACGGTTAATAAAATTGAGGTATAATTCTTTCATATCTTAAATTTACCTCTATAAGGAAAAAGCCATGGGTTTATATGATCGTGATTATGCACAACAAAGTGCGTTTGGTTACGAGAGCGCTTCTAAAAGCGAAGCGCAGATCGTTTCGTTTGTTAAAGAGACCTACAAATTGTTTGCAGCATCAATGCTTGCAGGCGGTGTGGGTGCGTATGTAGGGATGCCGTTTGCCGGTATCGTTGCGGCGAATTACTGGTGGATTGCTATTCCATGGATGCTATTTGGTATGTTTGGTCTGCAAATGATCAAAAACAAGCCAGGCGTTAATATGATCGGACTCTTTGCATTTACTTTTGCCAGCGGTGTGATCATAACTCCATTATTGAGTCATATTCTTGGTATGGCGGGTGGAGCAACAATTGTCGGAAATGCGTTTTTCATGACAGCGGCGCTGTTTGGCGGCTTGAGTTTCTTTGCGATTAAAAGCGCAAAAGACTTTACCACTTGGACGAAGCCGCTTATGATTGCTTTCTTTATTATCTTAGCAGTTTCGTTGATCAATGTATTTTTCTTGAAAAGCCCGATTCTTTATGTAGCAATTCAAGGAATTTTCTTGATCGTTATCAGTATTATGGTTTTGGTTGATACGCAAAATGTTATCCGTGGTGCTTATGAAACACCTATGGATGGTGCTATTGCTTTGTATCTTGATTTCTTTAATCTTTTCATTACGCTACTTCAAATCTTCGGAATTTTCGGTGGTCGTGACGAGTAATACTCTACCCTCGGAACTTTTCCGAGTGGTGGATGCCAATCTCAACCGTCTCAAAGAGGGAATACGTGTGATTGAGGATATAGCGCGCTATGTTCACAATGACAAGTCTCTCTCCACTGCACTCAAAACACTGCGCCACCAATGCCGTATTGAACCGCTCGAAGCACTCCTCGCCTCACGCGACAGCGTCAACGATGTTTTGCGCCCTACCATGCAAAGTGAAATGAACCGAACCGATTTACGCAGTATATTGATCGCCAATTACAAAAGAGGGCAAGAATCATCGAGAGTTTTGGAAGAGCTTTATAAAATAGTAGATCCGACACTCAGTGAGCGTTTCAAACAGATCCGCTATGAGCTCTATACACTAGAAAAAGAAAACCTTTTGAATCTCAACAATGAGAGTCATTGAAATCTAAGCATGTTTCCATAATTGGAGCAGGTCCTGCTGGATTGATGGCGGCGGACATCCTGTGTGAGCACGGTGTGCAAGTCGATGTTTTTGAAGCAAAGGCTTCTGTGGGAAGAAAGTTCCTCATGGCAGGAAAGGGCGGACTAAACATTACCCATAGTGAACCGTTAGCTGATTTTGTCAATCGCTATGATCAAGCCCATTGGCTCAAACCTATGATAGAAGAATTTGATGCCCAGAAAGTCATCGCATGGATGGAAAGTTTGAGCGTCTCTTCGTTTATCGGAACTTCCGGCCGCATTTTTCCTACCGAGATGAAGGCTGCTCCATTACTACGCCGTTGGTTGTCTCATTTGAAAAAACGGGGAGTTCGGGTTGAGTGCAACCATTATTGGGAAGGCTTCACGGATGATGGAAGTTTGCGTTTCTCAACAGCTAAAGGTGAAAAGATCCTAACCTCGGATGCGACGATCTTGGCTTTGGGCGGTGCCAGCTGGCCAAGTTTGGGTTCAGATGGGGCATGGGTGAATATTTTGGCACGCAAAAATATCGCAATTAGCCCCCTTTTGCCTTCAAACTGCGGATTCAAAACAACATGGTCTCACTATATGGATCCCTATTTTGGCATGCCTCTCAAAAACGTGTTAGGCTGGGTTAAAAATGACTCTGGCGAAATTCAAAAGAGCTCATCGGAAGCCATTCTGACATCTTATGGTATTGAGGGAGGGCTAGTCTATGCATTATCTCGTCCTCTGCGTGAGGAACTAATCACGCATGGAGAGGCTACTCTTTATTTGGATCTGCTGCCTTATGTAACAATCGCTCAACTCACTGCCTTATTGGCGCCATCAGGAAAACAATCAATCAACAATATCTGGCGCAAAGCAGGGCTTGATAGCGTTAAAATTGCCCTCATTCGTGAAGGATTACCCAAAGATAAATGGTCCAATCCAGATTGTGTTGCCTCTTTTACCAAAGAATATCCTATCAAGCTTACAGGAATGCAACCCATCGAAGAAGCAATCAGTACTGCAGGAGGGGTGAAACGTGAGGCGCTCACTGAAGATTTGATGCTACGTAATCTGCCAAATGTCTATTGTGCAGGAGAAATGCTGGATTGGGATGCTCCGACAGGCGGTTATTTGCTAGCTGCATCTTTTGCCAGCGGACGATTCGCCGCTAAGGGGATTTTAAAAAGTTTGCTTAACGACGGCATTCATCCGAATCACAATGCAATTGCTCTTCGATAAACTCTTCAGAAACATGAAGATTTGAACAAGAGCCTAATAATCCATAAAGCTCCATCTCTCGTCCGGTAACGTGACGAACAATGCCACCCTGCGCATCAATAAAGACAAAAATTTCGTTTTTGTGCTCATTCTTTTTGATGTGGTGAGAAAAAATAACATACTCAGCATTTTTCAGTTCAGGGATTTGATGACAAGATGCAATGTATTTTTCACACTCTTTATTGATTTTCTTTATCTCTAAAAAGTCTGATTGAATTGCCTCTACTAATACAGGTTGTAATTTTGGCATTACATCTTTTAAATTATCATATTTTTCAATGTTGTGCATCATACACCTCCAAATTTTCTTGTCTGTAGTATAACGCATATGATGTGAAATTGGTTTTAGAATTGAGATCAAAAAATAGCCCAAGCTGTAATTGGATAAAATTTCAACAAAAAGGGCATTATGCAAACGTTAGCACAACTGCGTACCGGAGCACTAAAAGGGATAAAACGGCTCACTCTTAGTGAAAACTTGACTGAATTTCCCCAAGAAATCTTCGAATTAGCCGATACTTTGGAAGTCTTGGATTTGAGCCATAATGCTCTAACCTCTCTTCCTAAAGACTTTAGCAAGCTTAGAAACTTGAAAATCGCCTTTTTTTCCTATAATCGCTTTTCTCATATCCCCTCTTTTATAGGATGTAACCATCTCACTATGTTGGGATTTAAAGCAAACCAGATTGAGAATTTTGACGAAGACATTCTACCTCTAAGTATCCGCTGGTTGATACTGACCGACAATAAACTCACTCAGTTGCCGCGATCCATCGGGAAACTACACAAACTTCAAAAATTTCCTTTGGCGGGGAATCAAATCAAAAAGCTCCCAGATGAAATGGCACGGTGTCGGAATCTTGAACTGTTGCGATTATCAGCCAATCAGCTCCAAGAGATCCCAGTATGGTTATTTGATCTGCCAAAACTCTCTTGGCTTGCTTTTTCAGGTAATCCATGCAGTGCAAATCAACGGTTTAAACTTCAAGAGATTGCACATGACACGTTAGAAATAAAAGAAAAGTTAGGTTCCGGAGCTTCGGGAGACATTTTCAAAGCCTACTCCAGCGTACATGAAGAAGAGGTAGCGCTTAAACTCTTTAAGGGTGCTATTACAAGTGACGGTTATGCGCACGATGAGATGAATGCCTGCATGAGCGTAGGGGAACATCCCAATCTCATTAAAGTTTTGGCGAAAATTCAAGGAGATGAGCGGCTAGGTCTGCTGTTGGAATATATCCCCGTCGTCTATCAAAACCTCGGGTTACCACCCAATTTTGAGACCTGTACTCGCGATACATTTCATGAAAAAAGAGTATTTAGCCTCGAGCGCATCCAAGCAGTAGCAAAAGCAATTGCTTCCGCCGCCGCTCATCTGCATTCGCGCGGACTGATGCACGGTGATCTTTATGCCCATAATATCCTGATTAATGACGAAGACCACTGCTATTTGGGAGATTTTGGTGCGGCAAGTTTTTACAAACCTCATCAAAAAGCGTTTGAAAAAATTGAAGTGCGTGCATTTGGATGTCTGCTGGAGGATATGCTCTCGCTGTGCCCTACCAAAGAGGGAAAAGAGTATGACGCACTGGGGCAGTTAAGAGAACAATGTATGAATGAAAAGGTAGAGGAAAGACCGCTTTTTAGTGAGATAAAATTTTAAGACGTTATAAACACAACCTCAAACTCCAAATAATTTAATGGATAGCTTTCCATCAGTCGTTTCGTCTGAGTAAAATCGAGGATACGGCGTCCTGCGCTCACACCGCTTCGCTTGATATAGCGAAACATCTCCCGTACCGAATCAAATTCCAGCACGTAGCGGACAATTTCATACTCGGCGCTCAAATGACGACTTGCGCTCTCTATCACCTCATCGGAGGATTTCAGAATCGCAGAGAGTCCTGCTGTCTCGTAAAGAGTTTTAAAAGTACCCGAGGTAAAAATAGCGAGAGACACGGAACTGTTTAATGCACTAATCGATTTAAAAACACTCTCCAGATCATCCGCCCATTGCAATGCCGAAGCGGAGTAGATGCGGTCAAATGTCATCAGGGAAAGTTTCTCAAAGAGAACGGAATCGTTGAAATCCCCTAGCATCAAGGTAATATTTGAACCTTGATGATGATGAGAGAGCATCGATTCAGAAAAATCTACCCCAGTAAAGGTTTCAATCTCCCAGTCAATATACGAAAAAAGAGTACCGTTACCGCATCCAAGATCGAGAATTTTACGAGGCTTATCTTTGGTATCTTCTGCCAGCTTCCCAGCAACTTTAGCCTGAATGACGTTATGCGCAGCATATTGGGAAGCATAACGGGAAAACTCCTCATGTACCCTCATGGAAGATTGATCACCAACGCGGCAATGAAAAAGAGCAAGAGACACAATACGATTGCCGCACCGCTAGGAAGCGAAAAGAAAAAAGAGGCACTGAGGCCGATAATGACACTGACCAGCGCAATCGCGATCGAAAGGAGCATCGTTTTGAAGAAACCCAATCCAAAGCGTATGGCCGCAACAGGAGGAATAACCATCAATGCCCCGATCAACAGTGTTCCAACAACGCGTATCGAAAGGGCGATAATTACCGCAATGACACTTACGAGCATAAAATTGAGCAGTGCTACTCGTATACCGCTTGCACGTGCGACCTCTTCATCAAATGCAATAAAATAAAGCTCTTTGAAAAAGAGAAGCAAGAGTGCCATCCCAGCTGTTCCTGCAATCGCCATAATAATTAAATCTTCATTCGTTACCGAGAGAATCGAACCGAAGAGGTAGCTAAACAGCGATGCATTGAAAGATCCGGCCAAAGAAACAATAATAATAGCCAATGCCAAAGAGCCCGATAAAAAGATCGCTAATATAGAGTCTGAATACAAATGATGAACGCTTCGTAAGTATTCAATCATCCATGAAGCTACCAATGAAGCAATAATCGCCATCCACAATGGATTGCTTCCGATTAGTATACCAACCGAAACACCGACAAGAGAAACGTGTGCAAGCGTTTCACTCAAAAGAGAATATCGACGTAACACTATAAATGAACCGCTGATGGCTGCTAAAATTGCGATAATTAGTCCCGCGGCGAAAGCACGTTGCATGAAAGGATAATTCAACATTTCTATCATACTGTGATCCTAGTGGTTGTGCGTAAGCACATGAGAAGGATTGCCATAAAGGCGGCTGATCGATTCACATCCCACAATTTCTTGGGGCGTTTGAGAAACCAATAGGGTTTGGTTCACAAAAAAGAGTTTCGAAATATCTTCCGCAATGACACCAACATCATGTGTAATAAACAAAATGCTGATTCCTCTGGTTTTGTGCAATGAGCGCAACAGTTCATAAAAACGGTGTTGAGACTCTACGTCAACCCCCGTGTTAGGTTCATCTACAATGAGTACTTCCGGATGAGAGGCCAATGCACGGGCAATCATCACACGCTGACGTTGACCGCCTGAGAGATGTCCGATGAGCCGATCATGTAAATCGCTCACTCCCATTTGTTCCATCGACTCTTCGATAATGCGACGATCCTCTTGGGACTCCAAACTGACTATTCCTCGAAGCGCATAGCGTCCCATTGCGACTACTTCACGCACCGTTGCGGGAAAACTGGCATCCACAAGAGCAGAGCGTTGCGGAACGTAGCCGATCTTGTGCCATGCTTTAAATTTTTGCTGATCTACTCCGAATAATTTAATCGTCCCGGACGTCGGTTTATCCAAGCCCATCAACAATCGTATAAGAGTCGTTTTCCCTCCGCCGTTTGGTCCGATGATGGCGCAATATTCACCTTTTAAGACGGTCATATTGACCGATTTTAATATTTCGTTGCCTCTGGCTGTAAAAGTGAGCGCACGAACGTCAAAAAGGCTCGGGGAAAATTTCAATGACACTCCATCGCTTCGGTCAATTTTGCTAAATTGGTACGCATGATTGACTCGTAGGTTTGGTGCGATTTTAACTCATTTTCACTAATATTCTCTAACGGTTGAAGAGACTGTGCTTTTGCACCCGTCTCGTGAGCAATAGTTTGAGCCACGTTATCATTGATCATCTCTTCAAAAAAGATCGTTTTTATTCCATGCTCTTTAATGCGGTCAATTATTTGCGCGATAATGTTGGCACTGGGCTGTTCATCTGAGGAGAGACCGATAATTGAGACATTCTCTAAATGATTTGCGTGCGCCAAATACCCAAAAGCATCATGATTGGAAACCAGAGCACGATTTTTACACTCTTTTAGCTCCGATTGATAATCAGCTTTGAGCTTTTTGAGCTTGGCTATGTATGCCGATGCGTTCTGATGGTAGAGCTGTGCATTTTCAGGGAAGTGCTGAGAAAATTCTGCTTCCAATTTTTGGGTCATTTTAATCATATTATCAATATCGAGCCAATAGTGAGGATCGAAAGCGGTCTGATCCTTTTCTTTGAGTAATGTGACATGCTTGCTCATATCAATGATTTTTACCGCTGGAGGAAGTGTCTTTTTAAGAGATTGCGCCCATGTTTCGAATCCAGCGCCGTTATAAATAAAGAATGTCGAATTTGAAATCTGAGCTACTACCGAAGGGCTTGGTGAAAACATATGCGCATCACTGCCAAGAGGGACAATAGGAAAAACCTCCAAAGTCTCTCCCGCAACTGCATGCGCTGCTTCATAAAGAGAAAACGTGCTTACAGCAATAATTGGCTTACTATTTTCTACTTTAATCGGTTGTACCTTTATCACTAAAAAGAGAGCTCCAGCAATCACCGCAAAAATAATACTTCCAAAAACCGCTAAACGCTTGCTGTTCATAATTTCAGTTTCCTCAAGAATAACTTTGGTAGCATTCTAATGCAACTTAGTTGCAAATAAGCTTAAATCCGAGGACGCTGATTCAAAATGACACCCAATGAAAAAATAGCCAGTCATGGATTGCGATTAACTGTTCCAAGAAAAAAGATTCTATCAATTTTATCCTATCAAACTCATCCAATTAGTTATGAAGAATACGCTGCACTTGATACTACTATTGATAAAAGTACTTTTTATCGAAACATGCAAACATTTGAAGCTGCCAACATTATCCAAGGTGTCGAATCCGATGAAGGAAAGCGGTATTTTGAGCTAAACGAAAAACAGCACCCCCATTTTATTTGTCAAGAGTGCCACAAAATCACTTGTCTGGATGAAACACCTATTCCAACATTAAATGGGTATCGCATAAATTCAATTACCTATAAAGGACGATGTCCCCAATGCTCCGATTTATAATTTTACTCTTTTCATGGACAACACTTAGCTGGGGGTGTTTGGCGTGCAGCTATGGCGACATCAAAGTCATCACCCATCTCTATCTCAATGTCTCAAACAACAGACTTGATTCAATCGATGTTGAGTGGACGCTAGATCCCATGTTTTCTCAAATGGTATTGGGTGATTTTGATCTCAACCGAAATGGAAAATTTGAATCGTCGGAAAAATATCAGGTCTATAAAGCCATCGAGCCTATGAGGGAAATGGGATTTTTTATCCGTCCCCAAATTAACAATCGCTCCATACGACTAAAAGAACTTAAAAGCTTTACTGTCCGACAAGAAAAAGGGCTCGTTATTTACCACTTTACTATTCCATTGAACGAACCTATCAAACAAGCTGCTCATGTGCGTATCGCATACGATACCAATGCCGCTTATAACAATGGAATCATCTATCATCTCAATGCCAAAAATGTGACTCTCAATCCTGCGCAATCAGCACGGATGAACGTTAAACTCCTATCAACTAAAAACACACAGCGCCCTGAAACACTCCTTGATATCTTTGTACGCCCCCGCACAATCGCACTGATTTCGCCCCTGGAAGGAAACATTCAAAACAAGACGGATCAAGGCAGCTTTAGCCAAAGCCTACGCACCATTACCGAAAAAATTCACGGAGCATTGGTAGAGGCTCAAGAACACCCAAATTTTCAAACGATCGGTGCAATTTTACTTTTTTCATTGCTCTACGGTATCGCTCATGCAGCGGGCCCCGGGCATGGAAAAACACTGGTTGCAACCTATTTTAGTACCAATAATCGTAGTTACGCACGAGGCATCTCAGTTGCCTTACTGATTGCCATCACGCATGTGGTTAGCGCCTTTGCCCTTACGATGATACTGTATTGGTTTGTTCATGCCATGTTTTCGCAAACGATCAGTGACATATCGCTGTATATGACAAAAATCAGCGGATTAGTGATTTTAGGTATCGCGCTGTATCTTTTTCGTCAAAAATGGAATTACTACCGTCCACAAAAGAAGATATTGAGCTTCAGTACAACTCCCCCTCACGTAAGCAGTTGTGGATGTCATAGCTGTAAAACCACGACCAATTCAACTGATCTGATGCTGATTTTGGGTGCGGGTATTGTGCCGTGTCCCGGAACCATTGTCGTATTTTTGTTTGCTATTTCCATGGGGATGTTTTGGCTTGGTGCCATAAGCGCTGTCGTCATGAGTCTAGGAATGGGGATTACGATTGCGATCACTGCCGCACTGGGTACAGTTCTGCGCCGTAAAAGTTCCAAAGGAGGGGATGCCTTTTTGAAATATATCGATATATTAGGAGTGGGCATTATGCTAATAGTGGGCGTGATGCTTCTGCTTTCATAAGGGGCTCATCAACACTGTGCTATAATCGCGAACTTTTACACTATATAAGGACTCATAATGACAGGAATTCTGCTCATCGTGCAAATCGTACTCGTGGTGATGATCGTCATCGCTGTACTTTTACAAAAAAGCTCTAGCATCGGGTTGGGTGCTTACAGCGGCTCAAACGAATCAGTATTTGGGGCTAAAGGACCTGCCAGCTTTTTGGCTAAAGTCACTTTTTTCATCGGATTTATGTTTGTGGTTAACACTATAGCACTGGGTTATTTTTACGCTCAGCAAAAAAATGCGTCTGTAGTTGATTCTATGTTGGATAAAACAGAAATTGCTGCACCGACCATCAACGTCGTTAATGACATAAATACTACCAAATAAGAAGGGAACATTTCATGTTAGAAGAAGTGTATCAATTTTGTGAAGAAAAAATGCAAGGAAGTCATGAGCATATGCTTAGCAACTTTCGTACACTGCGTACAGGAAGAGTGACAACAAAAATCTTGGACAATGTACGTGTTGAGAGCTACGGATCAATGGTTCCGTTGGACCAGGCGGCAAGCGTATTGGCAACCGATGCTACAACCATCACTATCTCTCCATGGGATAAAACCATGCTCAATGGAATAGAAAAAGCAATTCAAAAAGCAGATATTGGAGTCAACCCTAATAACAATGGAACTGAGATTAAACTCTTTTTCCCTCCAATGACCGTAGATCAGCGTCATGAGACTGCTAAAAAAGCCAAAGGGATGGCGGAAGATGCAAAAGTAGCTGTCCGTAATGACCGTAAAAAAGCCAATGACAAAATCAAAGTGCTTGAAAAAGACAAACTGGTAACCGCTGATGAATCAAAAGCCGCTCAAGACAAAGTCCAAAAAATCACTGATAAATTTATCACTAAAATAGATGACTCGCTCAAAACAAAAGAGCAAGACATCCTAACGGTTTAATCATGGACGTAAAATCAATCTACATGAACGCCGATGCTCTTTTAGAAGGGCATTTTAAACTCAGTTCAGGCAATCATTCCCAATATTATCTCCAATCGGCAAAAGTGCTTGAGGACCCTAAGACAGCAAAGCTATTGACGGATGCTCTTGCGGTACAGATCAATGCCAGCGGATTGCAAATCGATACCGTATGTGCTCCAGCCCTTGGCGGACTTATCGCCGGGTTTGCATTGGCAACGGCTTTGGATAAACGCTCTATTTTTGCCGAACGTGTCAATGGAGAAATGCAGATACGTCGCGGGTTTGAAATCAAACCTGGCGAACGGGTCCTCATATGCGAAGACATTATTACTACAGGCGGTTCAGCACTGGAAGCTGCCCGTGCGATTGAAGCACTTGGCGGAAAAGTGGTCGCATTCGCCGCACTTGCCAATCGTGGATTTTGCAAGCGTGACGGAAGCGCTCTAACACGCAAAGAAAACTGTTCTCTACCTGAGAAGAAACCGCTCTTTGCCTTGGCAGATTTTGATTTTGAAATGTATGCACCCGATAGCTGTCCGCTTTGTAAAGACGGATCTGAAGCTATAAAGCCCGGCTCAAGAGGGAACTAAATCGCAATACAGCGCTTCGCATACCAGCTTGCTGGCAACCTCTTTTTTCCCGTCCACGGTTACCGTGATCGGAAGTCCTCGCAATTCTCTTTTTTCTTCTATGCTTACTACTTTGACAACGACTTTAACCTGAGGGGCATAGCTGAGTATACTCTCACAAATTAATCGCTTTTTCACCATATTGTCAAGCGTTACAATAACGCTGATTGCGTCATGAATGTGCAGTTTATCTAGAATCTGAATCTTAGACATATCTCCGTAATAAGCTTTTTCACCATCGGCAAGAGCCTCTTGAACGTGCTTGTAACTGTTATCCACAATAATGTATTTAACATCTTCCAACTTCAAAGCTTGGACAACAAATTTTCCTACTATACCGTATCCACATACAATAACATGATTGCGGTATGCCCAAAGAGCATCAAAGTTTTCCGTTAAACTCGTCTCTTTAAAAAATACTTCCGCAATGGCACTCACTCGTGAGAGAATAAATGGTGTCGCAACAATTGAAAGTACCGTAATTAGAATAAGCATCTGAACCAGCTGCGGTTCTAAAATCTTATTATTTCCAGCAAGGGCGAAAATAGCAAAGGAAAACTCACCAACTTGAGAAAGGGCGATGGCCGTTTTGAATGCTGTTTTTCCCTTGGAATAAATACGGACGACTCCAAAAATAATAACCGCTTTTATCAGTAAAATGAAAATCAACAGCCCGAAAATTTCTCCGATATGCGCCATAAAAAAAGCGATATCGATTTTCATCCCTACCGTAACAAAGAATGTTCCCAAAAGTAAGTCTTTAAAAGGAGCAATATCCGATTCTACTTTGTTATGGTAATGCGTTTCAGCAATAATCATTCCTGCCAAAAATGCCCCCAGCGAATAGGTAAATCCAAAAGCGTGCGCACTTAGCGATGCGCCGACAACAATCAATAAAACCGAACCCATAAACAGCTCTTCGACATTGCTGCTTGACGAGAAATGAAGCAGCCACGTCATTAACTTCTTTCCAACAACAAACAGCAAGCTGACAACCACAATGGCACTTAATGTAGTGTGCAGCAGTACTTGCCCGATATTGTCCGTTCCCGTACTCAAGAATCCAATCAAAATCAAAATAGGAATAACCGCTAAGTCCTGATAAATCAAAATTCCCATTGAACGCTGTCCATACGGACGGGTTATTTCTTTGCTCGCTTTCATATGACTTAATACAACTGCCGTAGACGAGAGTGCAAGAGACATAGAGACGATTATTGATGTCGCAAAATCAAGATGAAACAGGCCATAGGAAGCACTAAAAATGACCGCTGCCGTCAAGGTTGTCTGTAAAAATCCATTTAAAAATACATCGATTTTCATCGTAGCTAATCGGCGAAGCGATACTTCCAAACCGATGGTAAACATTAAAAAGACCACACCGAACTCAGCAATCGTTGCAAGCGTATTGGAATCTGTCATATGGCGTAAATCAAAAGCATACGCGACCACAGTCCCTGTCATAATATATCCGATAATCTGGGAAACACCTAAGCGTTTTAATATAAGATTGACAACAATCGAAATCCCAAGGGCAATCGTAAGATAATAAAGAGCCGATTCCATTAAAATTTTCCTTTTTATAAGCGATAACAGTATATAATGGCCTACTTAAAATACGGCTTCTTAAAGTCGTTATGTGTGCCTATTTGGCCTATTTTCAACCAAAATTTTGACCCATAATCCGAAGGAATATCTCATGACCAAGTATATTTTTGTAACCGGTGGCGTATTGAGCTCTCTTGGAAAAGGGATTACCGCTGCAAGTATCGGCGCATTGCTCACCCACGCAGGCAAAAAAGTCGGTATGCTAAAAATCGATCCATACATCAATGTCGATCCTGGAACCATGAGTCCCTTGGAACACGGTGAGGTTTTTGTCACCAAAGACGGTGCAGAAACTGATCTGGATGTCGGAAATTATGAACGCTTTTTAGATGCTTCTTTTTTACGTACAAGCAATTTTACAACGGGTCAAGTGTACAGCAGTGTTATCGAGCGTGAACGTGCAGGCGGATACCTTGGACAAACGATCCAGGTCGTCCCGCACATCGTCGGAGAAATCGTCGATCGTATCAAAAATGCGGGTGAAGGCCATGAAATTCTCGTCGTTGAACTAGGCGGTACCGTCGGAGACATAGAGGGATTGCCGTTTATGGAAGCGATTCGTATGATGAAACATGACGACGAGGTTGAGGGGACATTTTTCATACACGTAACCCTCATTCCGTTTATCAAAGCCGCAGGCGAGCATAAAAGCAAACCAACCCAGCACTCCGTCCAAGAACTGCGCCGTATCGGTATCACGCCGCAGATGATTATTGCCCGAAGCGAAGAGCAGCTTCCTAAAACGTTCAAGAAAAAATTGGCGCTCAGCTGTGACGTTTCTGCCGATAGTATCATCGAAGCGCTGGATGCCGCAACGATCTATGCGATACCGCTTACCTTCTTGCACCAAAACATTCTAGTACCCATCGCTAAAGAGCTGGGTTTGGGTGAGCTCAAACCGGACATGGAACAATGGGACTCTTTGGTTAAAAAGATCGTTTCCCCTAAATACCGTGTCAATATCGGTTTTGTCGGAAAATATCTCGAGCTCAAAGAATCGTACAAGTCTCTCATCGAAGCACTGATCCATTCAGGTGCCCATCTCGATACCCGTGTCAATATCAGCTGGATTGACAGCGAAAAAATAGAGGAGCAAGGGGCGGAATTTTTCTTGCGTGACTGTGATTCGGTGCTTGTGGCCGGAGGATTTGGAAACCGCGGAGTTGAGGGAAAGATCAAAGCCATTCGCTATGCGAGGGAAAACCGTATTCCATATTTAGGGATCTGTTTGGGGATGCAGCTCTCACTGGTTGAATACGCTCGCAATGTTTTAGGATTTACCGATGCCAACTCTATCGAATTTAATCCTCAAACCACCCATCCTATGATTTACTTGATCGATAACTTTATTGACCAATCAGGTCAAAAACAGCTGCGCACTCACCGCTCGCCAATGGGCGGGACAATGCGCTTGGGTGAATACCCATGTGAAACCAAAGAAGGGTCTCATCTGCGTGCGGCCTACAATGGTGCAAAACTTATTTTCGAACGTCACCGTCACCGTTATGAAGCCAATCCTACCTATCGTGATGATTTAGAAAAAGCAGGAATGATTATCACGGGTGAATCCGATGGCCTCATCGAAGCTGTTGAAATTCCGAGTCATCCATGGTTCTTGGGAGTGCAGTTTCATCCTGAGTTTACCTCGCGCTTACAGACACCCAATGCGACCATACTTGCATTTGTGAAGGCTACCTTTGAGCAAACCAATCCTGCTTGAGGTCCCGCAACTCAGCCACGAGAATCTCAACACCCTCCTATTAAGACGTATAAGCAGTCAAAGCGAAAAACTCTCCGATATTCCACACCCAAGCCAACTCAAAGATGCCCTCAAAGCCGCCAAGCGCATTACTGATGCGATCCGTAAGGGTGAAAAGATAGCCCTTGTAGGCGATTATGACGTAGACGGGGTAACCTCTACCGCAATTGTGAAACGTTTTTTTGACCTCATCCCCTATCCTTTGAGCGCCACCATCCCAAACCGTTTTACCGATGGTTACGGTGTTTCAAAAGGGGTGCTGGAGCGTATCGATGCCAATGTCGTGTTTACGGTGGATAATGGAATCAATGCCATTGAAGCTGCCCTTGTGTGCAAAGCTAGAGGGATCGACCTCATCATCACCGACCACCATACCCCAAGCGACATTCTCCCCGACGTCTATGCCATCGTTAATCCAAAACAGCGTGATTGTCCCTATCCGTTCAAAGACATTTGTGGCGCTCAAGTAGGATGGCTCTTGATGGGCTTGATCAAACAAGAACTGGGGCTAGCCATCGACATGAGACAGTTTTTTCCCTTTCTGGCTCTCGCTGTTATCGCCGATGTCATGCCACTGGTGGGAATCAATCGCGCCATCGTCAAAACAGGTCTAGAGATGATGAATACCTCGTCTCTACCTCCATTTGTCATCATCCGCGACATTCTCAATCGTTCCTCCATCTCCTCAGAAGACATCGGATTTCAAATCGCACCGCGAATCAACAGTGCCGGACGTCTCGAAGATGCTTCGATCGCATTGGATTTCTTAACCGCCAAAACAACCGAAAAAGCCTATCATCAATTTGATCTGCTCACCGCGCTTAATGCGTTACGAAAAGAGATCGAAGCAGATACCACAGCACGCGCCATGTGCGAGGTGAGTACTCACGATAAAGTCATCGTCGTAGCAGGAGAGTCATGGAATGAGGGGGTTGTAGGGATTGTCGCTTCACGCCTCGTCAACCATTTTCAAAAACCCGCCATCGTGTTAAGTATTCATAACGGCATTGCCAAGGGATCAGGGCGCAGTATCGGGAATGTCGATCTCTACACCCTCATCAAATCCCAAGAGCATTTACTGGCAAAATTCGGCGGGCACAAGATGGCCGCAGGCCTCTCAATGAACTTGGACAATGTCGAGCAATTTCGTACCCTGATCAACGAAGCGGCGCAAGAATTACATCCCGATGATTTTATCCCTCAAAGTGATATTTTGGGAGAACTTGAATCCGAATCCATTAATTTCGAGCTGCTTGAACTGCTGCAAAAGTTTGAACCGTATGGTGAGGGGAATCCCCGTCCGCGGTTTTTACTACGCGATGCCCACGTTGTCCAAATCAAACTCTTTGGCAGTGATAAATCTCACAGCCGACTGGAACTTCGGCCCGTTCCAACGCTTTCAAAAACAATTGAACTGATCGCCTTTCGAAGAGTGCTGGAGTGTCCCGAGGACAAACAGCTCAGCTGCAGCTATACCGTCAATAAAAATGAATTCAACGGAAAAGTCTCCATGCAATTAATGCTAGAAAGGCTCTTTTAATGGATACGTTTTACATTGAATATCGAGATCCGCTCTTTGGCGTCATCCTCTTTTTTCTTTTGCTGTTTGTTATCTCATTTTTAAGTTATTGGGGCGGGCGGTACAAAGCTTCAAAGGCGCACCGTTCACTCGAGTCCTTTTTGGGTACATTTGATGAGGGTGATGACGCCACACCTATTTCTTTGCAAATACATAACAATACAATCAATAACGAATCGTGGCTTTTACTTGCGTCAGCCTTCGAAATTCAGGGGAATTTTGAAAAAAGCATTGAGATTTATCTTGCCATTCTCTCCAAATACAGCGAGCCCTTATTTCAAAAAGAGGTGCTCTTACTTTTGGGAAAGGCCTATTTTAAAGCAGGTTTTTTAGAAAGAGCGCGAGTGAGTTTTGTTCAGGTTCTCAGTGAGCATCCGCGTACGCCTGCTGCATTGCATTATCTCAT
>JAMCPS010000042.1:0-46391 GCA_023379705.1 Campylobacterota bacterium | reverse complement strand
TGCAAACAGATCTCTTTTATTCCATTTCACCGATGCCCGCATTGCCATACGATCGATACGGTAAGCCCGATTTTAACCCTCTCTAAGGAACATTTTGAAGAAAACAACTCCTTTCAGTAATAAAAAATTTAAAAAGAGGTGCTCTTACTTTTGGGAAAGGCCTATTTTAAAGCAGGTTTTTTAGAAAGAGCGCGAGTGAGTTTTGTTCAGGTTCTCAGTGAGCATCCGCGTACGCCTGCTGCATTGCATTATCTCATATTGGTGTACGAACAGCTCCAGCAATTTGATCAAGCGCTCGAGGTCAGCGAATCCCTGCTTGAGCTTCAGCCCCAATCGCATCCCATACAAACCTATCTTAAATGCCGAATCATTCTTGTAGACCCAAAACTAACCGTTGACGAGCGATGCCAGCAACTCTGCACAATTTATCGTGAGACATTAAGCCTCGGGTATTTGATTTTTGACTATCTCTTTACCCACCGCAGTGTTCTGGCATGGGAAATATTCGATCACTCTTTGGCCAATCGGCTCAGTGATGTTTTATGGAGATTGAGCGAAGAAAAAATTGATTTAGCTATAATTTCACGCAATGCCTATCTGTGTGAGTTGTTTACAGCACGCGGTGCCCTTGAGCTGGCTCAAAACAGTTCGGTATTTGAACTCGATACCCTGATTGCACTGCGTAAGTGTACAAACAGCAAAGCAACATTGCAATTTGAATACGGATGTGGAGAGTGCAAACAGATCTCTTTTATTCCATTTCACCGATGCCCGCATTGCCATACGATCGATACGGTAAGCCCGATTTTAACCCTCTCTAAGGAACATTTTGAAGAAAACAACTCCTTTCAGTAATAAAAAAAATTTAAACTAGGATTGAATGCCAATGGATGATTTACAAACCCTGCAAAAACAATTAGGGTATCAATTTAAAAACAAAGAGCTCCTTATTGAAGCGCTGACGCATAAAAGCTACAAACAGCCCTACAATAATGAGCGCCTGGAATTTTTAGGGGATGCGGTTTTAGACCTGATCGTGGGAGAATACCTGTACAAAAAGTTTACCCATTTTGAGGAGGGGAACCTCTCAAAAATGCGTGCTTCTCTCGTCAACGAGGGAGGGTTTACCCGTCTTGCCATCTATTTGAACCTTGGCGAATACATCTATTTGTCCAATGCCGAGGAAAATAACAGCGGACGCACCAAAAGCTCTCTCCTCTCCAATGCATTCGAAGCCTTAATGGGAGCTATTTACCTTGAGGTAGGATTGGATACCGTACGCACGATCACCATCGATTTGCTTGAGAAAGTACATCCGGACATTTCGCTGGATTCCCTTTTTAAAGACTACAAAACTTCGCTACAAGAGCTCACACAAGCCCATTACGGAATCACCCCTGACTATCAGCTAGTTGCGGCACACGGTCCTGATCATAAAAAAGAGTTTGAAATCGCTGCCTTTATTGATGGAAAGAAGTACGCCAGTGCTGTTGGAAAGAGTAAAAAACAAGCACAGCAAGAAGCCGCAAAAATAGCCTTGGATATCTTGACAAAGGAACTCAAATGAACCGTTTTGGAGAACGCTTTACCATGACTACCTACGGTGAATCCCACGGCAAAGCAATCGGATGTGTACTCGATGGTGTTCCCGCAGGACTGCAAATCGATGAAGCCTATATCCAAAGCGAACTTGATCGTCGCCGTCCGGGACAAAACGAGTTTGCCACCGCACGTAAAGAATCGGATACCGTTGAAATCCTCAGCGGTGTATTTGAGGGCCTTAGTACCGGTACTCCTATCATGATGGTCATCTACAACACCGACCAAAAAAGCGGTGACTATTCCAATATCAAAGACATTTTTCGCCCAGGCCATGCCGATTTTACCTATTTTCACAAATTTGGACTGCGTGATTATCGCGGCGGCGGACGTTCCAGTGCACGTGAAACCGCGGCCCGCGTTGCCGGAGGTGCGGTTGCCAAATTGATGCTCTCCAAAATCGGTATCACCTTTCATAGCGGCATCAGCGCTATTCACGGAATTCAAGGCAGTCAATTGGATTTCACCTATCCACCCAAAAGTCCTATTTATGCTTTAGATCCCAGCGTTGAAGAGGCCCAAAAAACAGCCATTTTAGACGCGAAGAATCGCCATGATTCGGTAGGAGGAGTTGCGACCCTCAAAATATCGGGCCTCCCTATCGGATTGGGCGAGGGGCTATATTACAAGCTGGATGCGGTTTTGGCCAGTGCTATGATGGGGATCAATGCCGTCAAAGCTGTCGAAATCGGGGATGGTATGCACAGTGCCCAAGTCCTGGCATCTCAAAACAATGATCCCATTACTACCAATGGATTCAAAACAAACCATTCCGGCGGCATTTTAGGAGGAATGAGTAACGGCGATGACGTTATATGCAAGGTTCACTTCAAACCCACTCCCTCCATCTTCATCGATCAAGAGAGCATTAATACGTCAGGCCAAAGCGTTCACATCTCACTCAAGGGACGCCACGACCCATGTGTAGCTATTCGCGGCTCTGTTGTGGTTGAGTCCATGGCGGCGTTGGTCATCGCCGACATGCTATTATTGAACATGGGACGTACCATGAAAGGAATTCAAGGCTACTACGCTTAAGATTTTTTTCGCTACTATTGATTATCTTTATTTCAATAAGGTTTCATAATGAGCGAAAAAGAAAAAGCCTACCTTTTAGACACTTCAGTCATTTTAGATGACCATACCAATATCTTGCGTATTAGCCAAGAAAACCAAAATGCCGTCGTTATTACCAATATCGTCCTATCCGAGCTCAACAGTAAAAAAGACGATATGCGTTCAGAAGCCGGTTTTCAGGCAAGAGAGTTTTTTCGTTTAGCCGATGTAGCTTTTGGCGAGCCCATCGCTGCTATCGAACTTCCCGCCATTATCTTAGAGCGGATAAATCCCGATCAATGCACTACTGACCGCTACTATCGGCTTGATCTAAAGTTTGACCGTTCGTTACATGGGGGCGAGGATGTATCCATAGAGTTTTACATTATCCATCGAGAAAACTACCGTATCAGCACCTCCTTTTCCGAACCAAAAGGGATGAACGATGCCAAAATAGGAGAGATTGCTAATGACTATGATCTCACCCTTGTCACGAATGATATGTCGTTTCGCATTGCCGCTGAAATCCGAGGAATTCCTACTCAAAACATTCGCAACAGCAGTGTTGAAGCACCTGAAGATATTGACTTCTCCTCAACCTATACGTATGTTGGATCCCCAGAATTTCCAACCGATGGAGAACATCATAATTTTGAACAATACACCTTTGTTGAACAAGCCATTAGCACCACACAAGAGACCTATGCGACAGGAATTCAACGCTACGCATTAAGCTCAAACGGTCAGCTGGAGTGGTGCGATTTTGATCGCCGTTTCGGTGAACATTTCGATGAAAATCTAGTACGACCCATGAACATAGAACAAAAATTCTACTTTTCAATGATGACCCATCCCCAAAATTTTGTTACCGTTGTTGCAGGCTCGACCGGATCTGGAAAAACTCTCGTCGCACTGCAAGCGGGACTGGAGCTCGTAGAAGAGGGGATTGTTGAAGGGATCATCTATGCTCGAAATACGGTTACTTCCAACGACCAGCAATCCGAGCTTGGCTTTCGAAAAGGGGATGAAGATCAGAAGCTGGGTTATTTCATGTACCCACTGTACGCTGCAGTCAACTTTACGATTGAACATCAAAACAAACACTCCATTGATGCGCGTGTAGAGTTCACAGGAACCACCAACTCTGCAAAACGGGAAAATGCGACTGAACTGTTTATGAAAAAATACAATATTGAAGCGATGGATATTGCCCACATGCGCGGAACGACCATCTCCCGAAAATTTGTTATCATTGATGAAGCCCAAAACATGACCAATGCAACCCTCAAACTCATCGGTACCCGTATGGGAGAAGAAACCCGTCTGGTTGTCATGGGAGATCCGGGACAAATAGACCATCCGTTCCTCTCCAAACGACGCAATGCTCTTGTGAGCTTACTCAATAAAGCGCAGCACAGCGATTTTGTAGCAGGAATACAACTGCGCCACACAATACGCAGTAATGTTGCTAATTGGTTTGATAATAATTTTTAATGAAAATTCGTATCACCCTTCGACTAGCTCAGGGTGAACGGTTAGGAGTTAAATCGGTAATACGCGGATTTTGTTTGAAAGTTTTTCTTTGAGTGTTGATTCAATCGCATACAAGGTACCCGTACTTGAACTCGCACATCCATTACATGCACCCAAATAGCGAATGTAAATGTCAATATATTCAGGGGAATCTTTAACGTCGATAATTTCAACGTTTCCGCCATCCATAATCAGAAACTGACGAATACTCTCATCAATGACTGCATCAATCGCTTTGATTTTTTGAACCATGGTCATAGTTTCAAAATCACCTGTTATACCTGCATCAGCTGCATTGTGAAGTTTTTCCAACTCCATCTCATGACGTACGCCATTGAGAATATCGACAAGATAATATTCACGCGCCTCATGTCCGCCAGGCTTGATACACGATTTACAAAAACCGCCTGCTTTAGTATAGTCCGTAATCTGCTCAATGGTCGTAAGATCATTCAAGCGGATAACCTCTTTGAGCGTTCCAAGACTTACACGAGCACATTCACATACAATGATTTCTGTTTCAAAGCTTGCTTCATCAACTCCGAGGTATAAGCCTGCTGCTTTTTTGATAACGTCATACGCCATAACCGAACAGTGCATTTTTTGTGGTGGAACTGCAGGTGTCTCCGGATCATCGCGAAGTGACATCTCAACGTCGATATTCGTGATCTTAACTGCGTCTTGAACCGTTTTACCGATACACAGTTCTGCCATCATGTCCGAACTTGCGATTGCCGTACCGCATCCAAAACTTTTGAATTTTGAATTAACGATCGTATCATTTGAAGGATCCACTTCCCAATACAAACGAACCGCGTCACCGCAGCTCTCTGCACCGAAATCGGCGACAATGAGCTTGTGTCCTGCTGTATCGCATTCCTCTTGTGTAATTTCACCCTGATTGGTTGGACTGTTCATCAATGTTGTTACTTTATTTGAGTACTGATCCCAAAGAGATCCGCTCATTAAATCATTTTTTGCCATAATAGAATCCTTTAGTGATGTGGATGATGTTCGCCAGCTTCGCCGCCAGCAGTTGGTTGTACGATTGCGTACGAACTTGAAATTGCACGTAGTCTTTTGACTGCCGATTCAAAACGCTCGATGACGTAATCAATCTCTGCATCCGTCGTAAAACGACTCAGACTTAAACGAATTCCTGTATGTGCTAATTCATTATCAGCACCGATTGCCAACATGACCGAGTTTGCTTCCAAATCTGCAGAAGCACATGCCGATCCTGTTGAAGCACCGATAAGCGCATTATTGAGATCCCACAGCATCCCCTCACCCTCAACCCCGCGAATCGAGATCAAAATGGTGTTAGGCGTACGGTTAGCTCTATCTCCGACCGTAAAGACATCGGTCAAACCTGACAACAATGCATCTTCAAGGCGATCACGTTTTGCCGCGATACTTGCCATCTTCTCTTGGATATTTTCTGTTGCAAGCTCAAGTGCCTTACCCATTCCTATCATGTACGGAACGTTGAGAGTGCCTGAACGGCGACCGCCCATTTGTTCACCGCCATGCAATAAGGGAGTAAGCTTCTGCGAATCACGGATATAAAGTGCGCCTATCCCTTTTGGGCCATGAAATTTATGCGCTGACATCGACATAAAGTCAACATGAACGTCTTGCATATCAACCGGAATCTTACCCACCGCTTGAACGCCATCTGTATGAAAAAGGACCCCTTTTTCTTTACAAATTTCACCGATCTCTTTGATTGGGAAAATCATCCCGGTTTCATTGTTTGCCCACATAATAGAAACCAATGCGGTTTTTTCAGTGATAAAACTGCGAACCGTATGCGCTTCAACGACCCCTTGATCATTAACTGGCAAATAGGTTACTTTTACCCCTTGATCTTCGAGAAATTTACACGCTGAAAGAACCGATGGATGCTCGATCTCTGTCGTCACGATATGATTTTTTTCACCGTGCATAATCTTATCAATCCAAACAGACTTCAAAACCCAGTTGTTCGCTTCGGTTGCGCATGACGTAAAGACGATATCGTCTTTGTCCGAAGCATTGATCCCTTTATACATTTGGTTGATTGCTTTGGTAATCGCCGGATGCGATGCGGTTCCGTATCGGTGCAGCGAATTAGGGTTACCGTAAATTTCACTGAAAAACGGCATCATTGCTTCTACAACAGCAGGATCAACCATTGTGGTAGCGTTATTGTCTAAATAGACATTCATGAGACTCTCCTAATGTGAGGTGCTTTTAAATAAGACAATTTTTATCTTGTTTAACTTTTGGGATGATAGTGCAACCCTTGTTATACTAACCTTAAGGGTTTTTTATATTTAGCATACTTTAAGAATTGATTATTAATGAGCCATCAATGCAACCATCGTATCAATGCTCTCTTTAAAGTCTGTAATAGCAGTAGCGTCTTGCATCATAAAGGCTTCCATCTGCTCTTTTTTGGAAATAGCTTCATCGAGTTCTTTGTCAGAACCTTTGATATAGGCACCGATGCGAATAAGCATCTCATTCTCTTTTAACAGGGTATAGAGACGTCGAAATCGGCGTGCTGCTGTGAGATGCTCAGGAGTGATGATATCGTTCATGACGCGTGATGCGGAATTAAGAATATGGATCGGAGGATAAATCCCAAAATCGGTAAGTTCCCTAGACAGTACTATGTGTCCGTCTAAAATAGAACGGGATTGATCGGCAATCGGATCAGACATATCGTCCCCTTCCACCAAAACGGTGAAAAAAGCGGTAATCGATCCATGCCCTTCTTCTTTTCCCGCACGCTCCATAAGCTGTGGCAAAAGAGTAAGAGAGGAGGGGGGATACCCTTTGGACGTAGGCGGCTCCCCTAACGCCAATCCGATTTCACGCTGGGCCATGGCAAAACGGGTCACCGAATCCATCATAAAAAGAACATCGTGCCCCTGCGATTTGAAATACTCCGCCACGCTCATTGCACTAAATGCCCCGTATTTGCGCATCAACGGAGAATCATCACTCGTTGCAACAACCAAGACGGTATTTTCGAGATTCCCTCCCAGCGATTTTTCGATAAATTCAGGAACTTCCCGTCCCCGCTCACCGATCAGCGCCACGACTTTGATCGGTGCTTGACTTCCGCGAACGATCATCCCCATCAGCGTCGATTTTCCTACACCACTTCCCGCGAAAATACCGAGCTTTTGCCCTTTTCCACACGTCAACAGGCCATCAATCGTTTTAACCCCAACGCTGAATGCCTCATCGATCATTCCGCGTTTCATGGCAGCGATGGGCGCTTTAATGATAGGTTCTATGTGGGAACCCCAGACGGGGCCTTTACCATCGATAGGTTTCATAAACGGATCAACTACCCGTCCCAGCAAACCATCACCTACCTCTATAGCCATACCTGTTTGATTGGTAAAAACTTTATCCCCGGCACGAAATCCCTCTACAAAACGAAAAGGGGTGATGAAGAAACGATTTCGCTCCACCTCGCTTACCATTCCCATGGCTTCTGAAGCATTCACATCCGAAACAATCGTAACGGTATCCCCGATACTCACGTGCAGCCCTTCAGCTACGATAACGGTAGGGCTGATTTTAACAATGGTTCCGAAAATGGTATGAAGCTTCTCTTTTCCGAGACGATCACGAAGGGCTTTTAAAGGCATAGCAACACTAGTATCGGTTGCCCGAATGCGAATTAATAAGGCTAAAAAACTCCATACGGGTTTTTTCATCGCGCTTAAACAACCCGCGAAGCGCACTAGAAGTCGTGGTCGAACTGATCTTTTGAACGCCTCGCATCTCCATGCACATATGACGCGCTTGGATCACCACCGCAACCCCTTTTGGATTAATCGAGCGCATCAGGGCATCGGCAATCTGTTCGGTGAGCTGTTCTTGGATTTGCATACGTCGCGCGAACACATCCACAACTCTAGGGATTTTTGAGAGACCGACCACTTTTCCGTCTGGAATGTAGGCGATATGCGCTCGTCCGATAATCGGCAAGAGATGATGCTCACACGTAGAGTAAAACTCAATATCTTTGATCAACACCATTTCATCATTGCTGGTGGTAAACATCGCTGAATTTAAGATTGCCTGAGGGTCTTCTTGATAACCGCCGAACATGAATTCATACGCCTTTAACACACGCTCAGGAGTTTTTAGAAGTCCTTCGCGCTGTGGATCTTCTCCTACGTGTCCTATCATCGTCTTTACTGCATTTATAAAATGTTCATTTTCCACAGTCTCTCACTTGTATGTTTTACGTTGCTATTACTTTAACATGTTATGGCTTTTATTCAGCCATTTATTAACCATACTACGCTATTATTGCCACCATTTATTCAACCAAATGATAAAGCAACAAAGGGATTCAATGCAAATCACAACCAATAAAATCAATTCTGCTAATGCAAAAATAAATGCCGCTATTACGCGCAACACACTCGATAATAACATCGAAAAAATTGCTAAACAACTCAGCAAAGATGCAAAGGTACCGGGTTTCCGCAAAGGAAAAGTGCCTATGGATGCTGTTAAAAAGCAGTATGGTGAACGTTTGCTACAAGACGCTGAGGCGCAAGCGCTACGTGATTTGCTCAATGAAGGGCTTAAGCTCATGGATATCAATCCAGATACCCTCATCGGCGAGCCGCAAATTACTAAATTTGAAAAAACTGACAATGGTATTGATGTCGAGGTAACCATTGCTACGCGTCCCGCTATTGAACTTGGAGACTACGTTGCCCTCATTCCGGATGTAACAAAACCTGCCGTTTCGGATGACGAAATTATTGCACGTATCCAAGAACTCGCAGGTGCTCAAGCACCATTAGTAGAAGTTGATGAGAGTCGTCCTCTCGTGAGTGGTGATACTGCCCTTATCGATTTTGAAGGCTTTATTGACGGCGTTGCATTCGAAGGGGGCAAAGCAGAAAACTTTTCCCTGCATCTTGGAAGCGGACAATTTATTCCGGGCTTTGAAGATCAAGTAATCGGCATGAGCAAAGGCAATGAAAAAACCATCGACGTTACTTTCCCGGAAAACTACGGCGGAGAAAAATTAGCAGGCAAACCTGCAAGCTTCAAAGTAAAAATTCACGCGATTCAAACAAAAGAGCCTGTTGTTCTTGATGACGAATTGGCTAAAAAAATGTTACCGGGATTTGAAGATGCAAATCTTGAAATGCTCAAAGAAAAAGTAAAAGAGCAGCTAGAGAATGAAGCGATGAGCAAATTGTACAATGATGAACTCAAGCCAAATCTTATGGAACACTTTGTATCAACCTTCACCATCGATCTTCCAGACTTCATCGTTGAACAAGAAATTGACATGGCTCTTAATAAAAAAGCACGTGAGATGAGCGAAGAAGAAATTGCCCAACTGCGTGACAATGAAAATAAAATTAAAGAAATGCGTGAAACCTTCCGTGATGATGCGTGCCGTGCAGTAAAAGCGACCTTTATCGTAGATGCATTGGCAAAAGCGGAGAACATCTCTGTCAACGAACAAGAGCTGATGCAAACCATCTATTACGAAGCAATGCAAATGGGACAAGATCCAGCGGCTGTTTACAAAAACTACCAAGAATCTGGCTATCTTCCGGCAATTCAAATGGCAATGATCGAAGATCGCGTTTTGAGCAAATTGCTTAACGATAAAATCAAGTAAGCCCCATGAGCTACATTCCTTACGTCATTGAAAAAACGGGTCGCGGTGAGCGCTCGTATGACATTTATTCACGTCTCTTAAAAGACCGTATCATCATGCTAAGCGGTGAAGTGCATGATCAAGTTGCTTCATCAATTGTGGCACAAATGCTTTTTTTAGAAGCGGAAGATCCTCAAAAAGACATCTATTTTTACATTAACTCTCCTGGCGGTGTTATCACAGCAGGTATGGCGATTTACGATACAATGAATTACATTCGTCCCGACATTTGTACCATATGTATCGGGCAAGCGGCATCGATGGGAGCTTTCTTGTTGAGCTCAGGGGCTAAAGGAAAACGTTATGCCCTTCCCCATGCACGGATTATGATACACCAGCCTCTAGGCGGTGCACAAGGTCAAGCAACCGACATCGAGATTCAAGCCAAAGAAATTTTGCGCATGAAAGCCGAGCTCAATGAAATTTTGGCCAAAAACTGTGGGCAAAGCGTTAAAAAACTTGAGAAAGATACCGATCGCGATAACTTTATGTCAGCCGCAGAAGGTGTCGAATATGGTATCATTGACGAAGTACTTCTTCAAAAAGACAAAGAAGAAAAATAAGAAGGTAGAAGAGCATGAAAGACACCTCAGTAGAATCGTTTTCTCATAGTGCAGCGTCACGCGTTGCTGATGGTCAATCGATCCAAGCTGGGGGCTTGCATGTTGGGTCACTAAACGATCCTACCAGTGATTTGGAAATTTTTTCCAAAGAAGTTCTAAATGCCCTTATTTCCGACAATCTTCCGCCAACACCTAATAATTTTTCCCTCTATTTTGATCGTATATTAGAAGAAAAAAGCGAAAGTCTCCGTCGTCAGATCGGTTCGATTTTAGAAATGGAAGACACCAATGAAGATGAACAAAATCTAGAACTGGAAAAAACACTCAAGCAAGGTTTTTCATCCGTCAAAAGTATCTTGCAGTTAAGTGCAACCCTCTATAAGAATATGACGCTTATGGAAAAGATTCTTGAAAAACGGCGAGATGAAATCAAAAATATCCCTTCCTTGGATGCAGCAGAACAAGTATTACATTCCCTCACCGATGATGTTAGCAAATTAAGCGGGATCCTCAATAAGCAAGTTACCCATATGAAAGTTCTCTATGGTGAAACGGCAACCATTGTAAAACAAGTAGAAAATGAGACGATATTTGACAACCAGTACGGTGTGTATAATAAGCGCTATCTTCTCAATAAATTAAAACAAGAGTCCAATCTCATCGAAGAGTTTCATCACAAAAGCTCCCTCATAATGGTACAGCTTTCCAATGCCACCATAGCCCTGATCAACAGTGAAAAGGCTAAGGGGCTAATGATACGCACTGTCGCACGTTTACTTCTAAAAACTTCCCGAAGGAGTGACATTGTTGCGCATTACGGTGAGGGAATATTCGCGATGCTACTCAAACATACCGATACCCAAAGTGCCAAATTAGCAGCTGACCGTCTTTATGAATTGGTCTCTTCTTCTAACTTTTTTCTCGGAGACCAAGAAATACAGCTGCAAATTGCTATCGGTATTTCCGAATTAAATCCATCTCATTCTACTGAAGAAATTCTCGTAGGAACCCTCGATGCGATGCACTCTTCAAACGATGAAAAGAAATTCCATTATGTTGTTTGCAACTATTAACAAGAGATTACATGCTGCTTCCAATTATTACGTATCCCAATAAACTTCTTAAAACCCTTTCTGCTGATGTGGCAATGTTTGATGAACAGTTGCATACATTTCTTGACAATATGTATGAAACCATGATAAACAATAACGGAATTGGATTAGCAGCCATTCAAGTAGCCATGCCCATCAGAGCACTTATTTTGTGTATTCCTGATGAAGAAGGCAATCAAGATCGATCTAATCTGCTAGAAATTATTAACCCTCATATAGTCAATACCAGAGGTAAAGCAACCTACCAAGAAGGGTGTTTGAGCGTACCTGGATTTTACGAAGACATTGAACGCTATGAATCGCTTACCTTACATTACCACAATCGCCATGGAGTCCAGTGCACTCTTGAAGCAGATAACCTTCTCTCTATTGCCATACAGCATGAGATGGACCACTTGAATGGAAAGCTTTTCATCGATCACCTTTCCTACAGTCGACGCAAAAAGTTTGAGAAAGAGCTCAAAAAAGTAATCAAAGAAAAAAAATAACCCCTAAAGATATTGCAGATTGCAATATTTAATCCACTGATTTTCCTCTAAGCTACAATTATCCTAAAAACAGGGTAGCACAAAATGAAACAATTGCTATGCGCGACACTAGAGGGGATTGACGCCAAAACCGTTGAAGTTCAGTTTACCGCCACAAAAGGACTACCTGCATTTAGCATTGTCGGAATGGTCAATACCGCTATTACAGAGTCAAAAGAACGGGTAAAATCGGCTCTCTTAAGCAACGAATTCACCTTTCCGCCTAAACGGCTGACTGTGAATCTGGCCCCCAGTGATTTGCGCAAAGAAGGATCCCATTTTGATCTTGCCATTGCCGTGCTCATTGCCTTGGGCAATAATGACATTAAACTTGATGAATGGCATGTCTTTGGGGAACTGGGATTGGATGGTTCTGTAACTGAAAATACGCTTCTGTATCCCATCATCCTCTCACTAGCCAATCAAGGAGCAATCACCAAAGCAATTGTTCCCTATAAGAGCCTAAATAAGCTCTCAAAGATACCCAATGTCTCTTTTTACGGCGTGTCAACCCTAACCCAAACCTTAGAGCTGCTGCAAGCAAAAGAAACCATCCCGCATGCACAATCCACCTCTTTTGAATTTCCATCAACCATACATAATGAACAACCCTACTATCATCACGAAGAGTACCCTTTGGATTTCAAAGATATTAAAGGTCAGGAACATGCAAAACGCGCGGCACTTATAAGTGCCGCAGGGATGCATAACCTCCTATTAGAAGGTTCCCCTGGTTCAGGAAAGTCCATGATAGCAAAACGGCTACAGCATATTCTCCCTCCACTCAATAATAACGAGATGCTCGATTGTGCTAAATTAGAAATATTAGAGGGAAAAGAACCTGCATTCACCCCTCTACGCCCCTTTCGCTCACCACACCATACCAGTACCGGGGCCAGTATCTTCGGAGGCGGCAGCCACAAAGCACAGATCGGGGAAGTGGGCTTGGCACACAATGGCATTTTATTCTTCGATGAACTCCCTCATTTTTCTAAGAATGTGCTTGAAGCCCTGCGAGAACCCATGGAAGATCGACACATTCGTATTTCACGCGTTAATGCCAAAGTTACCTACGATGCCAATTTTCTCTTTATAGCGGCAATGAATCCCTGCCCCTGCGGGAATCTGTTCAGCAAAAGCATTGCCTGCCGTTGTAGCGATTTGGAAATGAATCGCTACCGATCACGTCTTTCCGATCCTTTTTTGGATCGGATCGATTTATACGTCCAAATGCACCCTACCTCTGCAGAAGATAAAAGCTCCTATACCTCACACCAATTTCATACAAAAGTGCGGGAAGCATTCTCTCAACAAAAAAGAAGGGGGCAAAAAACACTTAACGGCTCACTAAGCGATACCGATTTAGAAAAGTATTGCGCACTTAATGATGAAGGAAAAGGGATACTGGACCAAGCCATCGGACGCTTTTCCCTCTCGTTTCGAGCAGTATCAAGGGTTTTAAAAGTCGCCCGTACCGTCGCTGATATAGAGGGGGTAGAGAATATACAAAAAGAGCACCTGATGGAGGCGCTGAGTTATCGAAAACGGTAATTAAAACGTTGCAACAACCCATTGTGTTATTACAAATCCACCTACTACAAGCCAAATAAACATCGAACCAGCTGTGTAAACAGGTGCCAAGCCTAGCCCTTTGAATTTGGCAAAACGGGTCCCCATCCCTAACGCCGTCATCGCCATCGTTAGCAAAAAGGTGTCGATCATGTTAATATTTGCAATGACTCCCGTGATAATCGTTGCCACATCTGCAGAAGCGGTTAATGTGTAATCATGGATCAGCGAATTAACCCCTGCCATACCGATAAAATAAACAGCAAACCATGGGATAATCAGCTTAACTTTTGATCCCTCACCCCCTGATTTCTTCGCCATACTGCTCAAAACCAGTCCCAATACGATCAGCATTGGAGCAATCATTATCACCCGTGTCATTTTAACAATAACTGCCGTGTTCGCCATATTCTCACCTGCACCCGGCACCGATGCAGGCACGGCGACTACTTGTGCCACTTCATGGATGGTACCACCTACGTACATCCCAAACGTTGAGGGGCTCATATGCAGAAATCCCGTTGAGGGCTCAATGATGGTAGCATAAAGCACAGGATACAAAAACATCGAAATCGTCCCAAAAAGAACCACCATCGAAACCGCAACAGCTGTTTTATGCTCTTCTGATTTCAAAACAGGTTCCGTTGCCAAAACAGCAGCAGCACCGCATACCGATGCTCCCGAAGCTGTTAAAATTGAGGTATCACGGTCCATCTTAAAGACCTTTGTTCCTAGCCAAATACCAATAATAAGCGTTGAGGAAAGAACCAGTAGTGAAACCATGAATCCTTGCAAGCCAACTTCTGCAATTTGCTGAAAAGTGATTCTGAACCCATAAAATACGATCGCAAAACGTAAAATCTTCTTACCCGAAAAGGTAATACCGCTCTCCCAAGCTGAGGGAAATTTATTGTGCAGTGTGTTGGCATAAAAAATACCCAATACAATCCCCACAACCAATGGCGAAATTCCAAGATTTTTGATGACAGACACATCGGCAATCATCGTTGCGGCTGCAGCAAAAATAGCAACAAACAAGATTCCATTCATAGTGCCTGCTCGTTTTTGAGGTGAAAATGGCATACACATCCTTTTGTATTTTGAAATTAAAATTGAATTATAGTGAAAATAAGTTAACCTTCTATTGCACCGTTATCTCTAAACGAGAAGGAACTTTCTCTTTAGCATCAGCAACTGCTTTTTCGCTTACGGATACACTAACACGACCGCTAAGCGCAGTATTTTTGCTCAAATATTGTGCAATAGCATTCGCCCGTGCTGTAGCAAGCGCTCCCATCTCAGGCGGAGCAATGACCTGCAAAAGAATGAGGCGCTCTACTAACGCCTCTGTATAGTGGCGTACAAACTCAGCTTCTTGCACATATTTCTTTTCCATCTGCGCCCGCATGGCTTTAACCTCAGAAGCTTCCATCGACTTTTTCGCTGTTTTTTCTACCATTTCTAAACTCATTACATCCATCGAATCCGCTTTTTCTTTTGAATCAACGCCCATGACGCTTCGAATGAGTTTTTGAATTTTTAACGCTCGATCGTCTTCTTTTGCCGCCCAGCCTCCATGTATTTTAAGGCTCAACTTCGGACGCTTTGCCAAAACTGTTGCCAATTTATCAAGCTGTTCTCGCACAGGAGGGGTCAGCTCATATTCACCAGGCTCAAATGAAACATTAGATAACGTATCATCATCTGAAGAGATCCCCATCAAAGAGCCCAGCAGTTTAAACGGTGCAGTCACGGCCTTGGTTAACAAATTTCCAATGACCTGCCATACTACCTTTCCGTATTTAAAATCAGGACTGTTGACGTCCCCTTGAATTGGCAGATCGATATCGATAACCCCCTCGCCATCTTCGAGCAAAGCAACTACGAGACGCATCGGCCACGGTGACCCTCCTGCCTTTTCTTCCCCAAGCTCGATTTGCTTAATCACAACTTGATTTTTTCCATCCAGTTTTCCATCATTAATCTTGTAACCCAAATTCAAAAAAAGCTTTCCATTGGCTATTTTATACCCTAAAAATTGGAGGGAATAAGGGGTATACTGTTTCAACTCCAGATTTTCAAATACAACTTGCATATCCGTAAAAGATTTAGGTGCGTTGGTATTAAGTTTCCCATCAATATTGGCCGATCCATACTGATCTACCCCCCCTTTGAGACGAACAAAAGTATTCACATCTTTGGTGGTCGATATCCCTAATACTTCACCTTTCAAATCATGAATATAGGTTTTAAACGGTAATGGCAAGGAGAGATCACTAAATGTCGCACTGCTGTTAACAATCGCAAGTTTGACCACATCAATACCAAATGGATTTGACTTTTCTTTAGTTGTGTTGGCTTCACTCTTTTTAGCTTTACTCAATGTCGAATAATTTAATGTTTTATTTTGATCGATTAACGCATTTGTATAGAGTCCATTTACGCTGATTTGATTGATTTTGAGTCGATTTTCGGGATAGGCATACACAAAGGGGGTGACTCCGATACGATTCCATCCTAAAAGCACTGAATTGTCTCGTCGGTCTTCTACTACCCAATCTGCAAGTGCGATTTTTCCTTTGACAGAAGTTTCTTTAGGTGTATACGAATACTCTCCTTTGAGCGTTAAATCACCCCGACGCAATGAAGCGTACGTACTTGGTTCAATGTAAGGATCAATAAGCGGCAGAGAGAAATGGCTCAGTTCAAATATTCCTTTGCTTTTCAATGTTTCACGTATTGCTTGCGCATGAAGCTTTAGCATTGTTTTCTGATTGATTCTTCCTGAACTTTCAATGTCTATAGCTGTTTTAGGATTACTGGAGACTCCATTTAGTTTGATCTGCAGTTTGTCGATATTCGCTTCAACATTGCGGCTTGGAACCTCGTCTGTAAAATTTATCCCTCCATTATTGAGGAAAATCTCATCGATAACATATGACCATGGAGCAGTATCTGATACCGGCTCTTTTTTCACAGAGGCAAACATGAGCTTCTGCAAATCAATGGTTCCATTTTTAAGCCGCTTAAGAGAAGTATTGGCTCCTGTAATTTCAAGTGTTTTAACCGTTGCATGTTTGGCGTCACGGTTCAAAACAATACCGTTTGCATTAATATCTTCAAAGCCCGCAACAACTCTACTGTCACCCAACCGATTCAGCTCAAAGGCTCCGAAATGGACCGCAGCATTTACTAACTCTTTTGGATTACTGCTGAGATTTTGAGAATACAAACTTATCCCGCCTACACTCGCGCGATACGCTTCTTTTGGTGCATAATCGTTCCACACCAAGGCTATCTCTTCAGCTGCTACATCCTTGATCCTAAAACTCCACGGGATCTTGGTTTCATTCTCATCGTCAGGAAAGGCTTTTTTGATTTGATCTATGTAATCAATCCAGTCAATCACTCCCCCTTTACTGCGTGAAGCGCTAACAGCCAAACCATCAAGCTTTGCTGTATTTGCTTCCAGTACTTTGCGCATCGGCCAAACATTTGCACCGGAGAGCTTAAAGCTTCTCAGATCCAATAATTTTTGCTGCTGACCTTTTGGGATGATACGCAAACGATTTAGCTCGACATGTACCTTAGAGAGTTTTGTTGCATTGATATCATCTGTATTTAACGCGTAATTTAAACCAAAGCTCGCAATACCGTCCGCGACTTCAATAGGCAATTTATCTTTAAAATAACGCCATGGGGTGTGCAGTTTTCCTGAATTAAACCCTACGCTTCCTTCCATCGCAAAAGGCTTTATCCGTTCAATCTTGCCTCGTAAATCAATAAATCCTCCCTCGTTGATCGTTGCGTACAATCGCATTATCCCGTTCTTTTCAGAAGCATCTCTCAAATCAATGTTTTCCAAATGAAACCCGATCGAATCAACTGCATGATGAAAGTGTTTCCCCTCGCTCTTATCCGTATAAGTAACTCCACCCCCTTTTAGGGTAAAGTTATTGAGCAGCAAAGCAAATGGCTTGGATTCTTCGGTTGTTTTATTCTCATCTGTACCAAGAGCGCTCAACCATCCAAAATTCATCTCCCCATCAGCTCCTTTATGCAAAGTAATCTGAGGTTTTTCAATACGTATATCCTCAACCACCCATGCAAACTTCCATAAATAATCGAATGGATTAAGATTAATTGCAAAGTAATCAATCCGGATGAAATCGCCTTTTTTAGGTGTTTTAAACGCCATATCATGAACTTGCAGATGAAACGTAAAAGGGTTGAAGGAGGCTGATTCAATAGAAAAATCCCCTCCTTTAGTTGCCTCAAAAACTTTTTGGGGAACGCTATTTTTGATTGCATAAGGAACTCCAAAAAAGCCTATAATTCCATATGTTACAAATATTCCTGCAACTGCTTTGAGTATCCATAATTTTTTCATAATCCCTCTTTTTAGTGCAATACCTTAATTATATCTAGTGTAGAATAACCTAATATTAAAAGAGCTTTTGGAGCACCTATGCAACGCAAGAAAATTTACAATCCGTCATCCACAGAACATGTCAATGATCGACGTATTTTTGGTGGCAATCCAACAGGTATTTTCGAGCTCAACAACATTAAGTACCAATGGGCGTATAACCTCTGGGAGATGATGCTAAACAACACATGGTTTCCAAAAGAAGTTGACATGACCCGCGATGCTGTGGACTACAAGTATCTCACTGAGATGGAAAAGACAGCCTATGACAAAGCCTTGTCGCAATTGATTTTTATGGACAGCTTGCAAACCAACAATCTTATGGACAATATCAATCCTTACGTCACTGCTCCTGAAATCAATCTCATTTTGGTACGTCAAAGTTTTGAAGAGGCACTCCACTCTCAAAGCTATGCCGTCATGGTCGATTCCATCAGTCAAAACAGCGAAGAGATCTATCAGCTATGGCGCACCGACATGATGCTCAAAACCAAGAATGACTCGATTGCCGCACGGTATGATGAGTTGGCGAATGACCCAAGTGAAAGTGCTTTTCTCAAAGCATGTTTTGCCAATCAGATACTTGAGGGGATTTACTTTTACAGCGGATTCACCTATCTCTATACTCTTGCACGTTCAGGGAAGATGCTGGGAAGTGCACAAATGATCCGTTTTATTCAACGTGACGAAGTCACCCACCTCGTCTTGTTTCAAAACATCATCAATACCCTTCGCCGTGAGCGTCCTGATCTGTTTACCGAAGCACTTACCGAAGAGGTATACGACATGTTCCGCAAAGCGGTCGAGCTTGAGTGTGCCTGGGGGAAATACATCACCCAAGGACAGATTCTAGGGCTTACCAATGAAATCGTCGAACAGTACATCCAGTACCTGGCAGATGTCCGTCTCCATGCCGTAGGGCTTAAGCCTCTGTACAATGTTTCTAATCCGATTAAGTGGGTCGATGATTTCAGTAAGTTTAATGATCAAAAAACGAACTTCTTCGAGGGAACCGTTACGAACTACTCCAAAGGAAGCCTCAGCTTTGACGACTTCTAAAACACGTCCTCTTACGACCCTTTGTTTTCCTACCGATCCCCAATTTGAAAAAAACTTGGAGTATCTCGTAGGGCTTATAGAACAAACACCTTCTAATGCCATTGTCATCGCTCCCGAAGTGTGTTTAAGCGGTTTTGCTTATGAACGATTTGAGCAAGCAGCAGCATTTACCCCCATTGCACTTGAACAACTTTTAAAATGTCTCCAGGATCGACTTCTTGTTTTCACTGCCATAACACACAAAGAAGACAAATTTTACAATACCGCATACGCGCTGCACAAAGGTGATGTTCTTCATCAACAAAGTAAAGCAAAACTTTTTGCATTGGGTGGAGAAACCGACTATTTTACCGCAGGAAACGAAAATGAGATCAAAACCTTTGATTTTGAGGGAATTAAAATCGGTATTCTGATCTGCTTTGAGCTTCGCTTTAAACATCTGTGGCAAACCTTAGAGGGATGTGACCTCATCGCCATTCCTGCCCAATGGGGAAAGCTTCGAAGTGATCACTTTGTCACCCTCACCAATGCCCTGGGTGTTATGAACCAGTGTTATGTCGCGGCTTCTGATGCACTTAACGAAGACACTAGCGGTATGAGCGGCATTATCACCCCTTACGGCGCAGAGATCCGCAACAACGGGGAAGAGGTTCTCACTTCTAGTTATGAAGAGCGTACCGTGACCTCTATGCGCCGCTATTTAAACGTAGGAATTTCCAGTGACCGATAAAGTAACCATCATCAAAACGACTCGCATGGCCGAAGAAATTGCTAAAAAATTCCCCCTGCGCGAAACCATTAAAAAAGCGATCATCCAAACCAATCGCGAAGCCTTCGTCCCTCTCTCCATGCGTCATAATGCCTATCGCCTCGATGCTCTTCCTATCGGAGCACAGCAATACATCTCTTCACCGCTGACGGTGGCTAAGATGACCCAATATCTTAGCCCTGAGGGGTGCGATAATGTTCTAGAGATAGGATGCGGCAGTGGGTATCAAGCAGCCGTCCTCTCTCGCGTTTTTCGCCGAGTATTTACCATCGAGCGCATTGAATCCCTTTTACTGGAAGCCAAAGAGCGTTTTCGTCACCTCAAACACGGCAATATTCACACCCGTACTGATGATGGACAAAACGGATGGGAGCAATACGCCCCCTTTGATCGCATACTCTTCTCTGCTTCTGCACGCTCCATTCCTCAAAAACTTTTTGACCAACTCAAAGAGGGTGGCATTTTAATTGCGCCCATGGAGCGTGGGCGTGAGCAGATCATCACCCGCTTTACCAAACAAGGCAATAAAATCATAGAAGATGCTCTCGAAGTGTGTGATTTTGTCCCCATTTGTGATGGAGTAGTACGATGAACGATCAACGGGAGTTTTGGAACGAACGTTTTGGGCGCGAAGGATACTTTTACGGTACTACTGCCAACCGTTATTTGGCCTCCCATATTGATGAACTTCCTCCCCAACAAACCATCCTTTTTTTGGGTGAGGGCGAGGGGCGCAATGCGGTGTATGCACTTGAGCGCGGACATACGGTCACGGCACTCGATGCCGCCGAAATCGGTCTTGCCAAAACAGCACAGCTGGCACAATCCAAAGGGCTTGAGCTCTCCCTCATACATACCGATCTGGAGTTTTGGAACCCGACACAGCAATACGATGCCATCATGTGTTCCTTTCTACACCTGTATGAACCTTTGCGCAGTGAAGTATTTGGCAAAGCTCTTAAACATCTGAATAAGGGTGGTATTTTCGTTGGAGAGTTTTTTTCAATCCACCAATTCCCAAAAACAACCGGCGGTCCCAAAGACCTAAACTTACTCTACACCGCCGATAAACTCTCTTCTATTTTGAAAGCCTTACCGTGCGAGATACTCGAACTGTACGAAATCGATACCCAGCTCAATGAAGGGCTAGTGCACAACGGCCTAGCCTCCGTCGTACGGCTAAAAGTACAAAAACGATGAGCCTTCCCGAAGCGTTTGTCGAACGTCTGCGTCAAATTGTTCCACCTGAACACATCGATGCGATTCTAAAAACCTTTGATGCTCCAAAACAAGTGACTTTCCGCGTCAACACCCTCAAATCTTCACCCAAAGAACTCGAAGCGCAACTCGAAGCTGCCAATATCCCCTACGAACGTATCACATGGATGGAGGGGGTTTATCGCATTGCCCCGCAGGACAAACTGCCACTCACCCAAACGGATGCTTTTTATGGCGGCAAACTCTATATCCAAAATCTGGCTTCAATGATAGCTCCGATGATTCTAGCACCACTGCCTGAGGAAACAGTTCTCGACCTCGCGGCAGCGCCCGGAGGCAAGACTCTCATGCTGGCAGGGATGATGCAAAACACGGGCTGGCTATCCGCCGTAGAACCCACACGCGAGCGTTTTTTTCGCTTACGGGCCAATCTCGAAATGCAAGGGGTCACCAACGCTCACACCTACATGACCGATGGGCGCAGTGTCGGAAAAAAATGCCCCGAAATGTTTGATCGTATCATGCTCGATGCCCCCTGTTCCTCCGAAGCGCGTTTCAAAACCCATGAACCAAAATCGATGTCGTTTTGGAGTATTCACAAAGCGAAAGAAACCTCCAAGCTCCAACGCCGACTGCTCCTCTCTGCCTACGATGCACTCAAACCCGGAGGCAAACTGCTGTATTGCACCTGTTCCTTTTCACCCGAAGAAAACGAAAGCCCTCTGCAGCATTTGCTGGAACGTCATGGCGAGCACTTGACCACGCTTCCGCTAACGCTGCCTTTTGACAATATTCAAAAGCCTCTGAAACAGTGGGGAAAAGAGGTATTTGATGAACGTATTCAAAATGCGGTGAGAATTCTTCCTACCGATACCATCGATGGATTCTTTTTGTGCTTATTGGAAAAGAAATTGTGCTAAAATAACATATGATGTTAAATAAAAAGTTCCTAATAGCCCTCATCTTAATCGCTTTTACTTTTAACACGCTTCATGCGGACAGTAACTCTACTCACAATGCCCAAGAAGGAACCATCTCTTTTTACCATGAAAATTACCTGGAAGCCCAGAAATATCTTTCCAAAGCCTCTGAAGCGGGTGACCCTGGCGCGCATTACTATTTAGGACTTATGTTCCTTAACGGGCAAGGTGTTCCCGCAAATTACCAAGAAGCAGCTCGCCTCTTTACCCTGGCTGCTGGGAAGAACCATGCAGGAGGGCAAATTGCCTTGGGTGTTTTGCTCATCGAGGGGATTGGTATTCCTCAAAACTTTAAACGCGCCGCTCATCTGCTAACCCTCGCTGCAAAACAAAACAATCAAGACGCTCAAGCCATTTTAGGATGGATTTACAAATACGGAGTAGGGGTTCGTGAGAACAAAATCATTGCTTATGCATTATGGAATTATGTCGCTGCCAAAGGCGATGAGTGGGCACGTATCAATCGAAACTATATGCTTTTAGAGATGACCGAAGAGGAGCTGTATAAAGCGCAGGATCTTTCCCTAAATCTTACCGTTCTTTGGAATGCTTTAGAACGTAAATCTGTCAATACTCAGAAGCGAATAAAAAAGAAAAAACACTAAAAAGTCTTTTTACCCTTTCCAGCTTCTCTCTTTCCACGTATCCACATGAACAAATCCTGAATAAATTCCGATTCCCGCACCGCCGCTTAGCCGAAGAAGTCGTGCCAGATAATCAATAGGTATTCCGCTCATATGAATGTCTGCTGCTTTCCCGTACAAATGCATCGAATTGACCGCGGCACCTTCCGTCATCCTATTGGTGTGTTCTGTACGGTACCCGGAAGTGAGAATAATCGGCCGATTAATGTGGTTGCTTGCCAGCCACTGCTGTGCTTTCGCCAAAACCGAAAACAAGTTGGGGTCCATCTGCACCGCAATCCGATCATGCGTATCCGCAAAAATTTTACATAAATCATAGTAACCGTTTTCTTCCATCTTACCATTGCGCATAAAAGGTATTTTGTACGTATTACCATTACGTACAATATGCAATAAGGTTTCCTCATTGGAAAAGCCACTCGCACAAAGAGGAACGGAACTGGAATGCAATACCTCCACTCCCTATGCTTTTGACGGTGGACGAAATGGTTTTGTTCCTATCCCGCCAACTGGATTTACCGCATACACTGCTACAGAAACGGGAACAACATTTTATATCACGACAACTGCAGAGAACAATTCTACACAAGATGAAGCGCTTGTCAGTTTAGCACTTAGCTACACCTCAACTCAGGCGTCACTTGACCATAACGCCACATCCGCCACTTTTAAATTTTATCTATCCCGTTAATTTTATGTTATAATAGTGCCAAAAAGCGCCTATGAACATAAAGAAGATATTAACGCCAAAACAGCTGGAAGTCTGCCAAAAAGAGCAATACTATTACCAACAGCAAGGCGTTAAAAAACATCTTCTTCAAATAGCCCTCGAACATCACTTCGTACAGAAAAAAGAACCTACAATCATTCACAATCTCGAACTCATGAAAGAGTACGAGATGGTGATCGCCGAAGAAAGTGAAACCGTCCTAAAAATTGAGCGTAAAGAGCTTTTAGGCGAAATACGCCTCGCTGAACTTAGCGCTAAAGCACGTAAGCGTGTCGAGCAAAAGAACATTCCGGTACGTGAATTTCAGCAAAAATACACCGCCCACTTACGCGTTGACCCTGAAGTTATTGAACGTAAAATCAAACAATTCAATGCAATGGATTCTGAAGAAGATGAAGTCATCGACATCTTTGAGATGCTTTTGGAATATGGAATCCAACGCAATGCGAGTGATATTCACATTAATGGCTATGAGTCTTTTTATTGGCTTCGGTACCGTATCGATGGGCATGTACATGCCAAGTTTTTGCTCAATCATGAGTTAGCAAAACGTTTTGCCCTCATTATCAAAGAGCGCTGTAACATTGATATGATCAACGTCTATGCCCCCCAAGGGGGAAGTTTTTCCAGAGAGTATCAAGATCGTTCCATCGATTTTCGTATCGAAATTGCCCCTTCGCAATACGGTGAAAACATCGTCATGCGTATTTTGGACAAATCCAAAAACATTAAAACACTCGCTTCCCTTTTTCCAAAGCAGCACCCCATGAGCGAACACGTTCACCACTACGTAAATCAATCCAGTGGATTTTTTCTCGTTGTTGGACCTACGGGTAGCGGTAAAACAACGACTCTCAACGCCATTTTAAATCAACGTGATCGTCTTCATGAGATCATTTACAGCATTGAAGACCCTATCGAGTATAAAATCGATTTTGTCACCCAATATCAGATCAACGAAGCCAGCGGATTTACGTTTGTCGAGGGGATGAAGTCAATCATGCGCCAAGACCCAGACGTTATCGTCATCGGGGAGATGCGCGACAAAGAATCGATCTTAACAGGTCTCAAAGCAGCACACAGTGGACACATGGTTTTTTCAACCCTGCATACCCCTAACAGCTTTATGGCCATGGAGCGAATTCGTGACGAGGGGGGGGATTTGTTTATCCTTGCTTATTCCCTCAGCGGTGTCATTGCGCAACGTCTCGTTCCCAAACTCTGCACGTGCAAGCAGCCATCCTTTGCACAAGAAGGGCAAGCTTTTTTCAGCAGCCTATCCACAGGATATGAAAAAACTGGATGCATCAAATGCAATTTTACAGGTTACTACGGGCGAGCCTTGTTGTTGGATATGGTATTTATCCCAGGCGATATGAAAGTACGGTACCAATTTTACCTCGCACTCAAAAACAGTACCGTGTTTAAAGCGTGGGAACATTTCATCACCTTCAGCTATTTTCAATCAGCACAATATCTCTTTGATAACGGTATCTGCGATCACATAACCCTCTCTAGCGAACTATTATCTCTGGGATACGTACATGAAACCTGATCTGCTCACGCTGCTCAAAACCCTTCAATTATCACTGGAAAATGGCAAAAGTATCACCAATGCACTAATGCTAATGCAAGGAATTACAACAGACAAATCAGAACAACGCACCTATGGACAAATAACCAAAGCCATTCAAGAGGGTGCCTCTTTTTCAAAATCAATTGAAAAGCATCTTTCCCCTTCTCCCGATATTATTCAATTTATCTCTATGGCAGAAAAAGGCGGTTCCTTTGTTAAAACACTTAAATCGGTCGTCAATTATCTTGAAATTAAGAACCGATTTTATCAAGAATCCAGTGACAAAATTGCATTACCTTTAATCTATTTTACCCTAACCAGTGTTATTGTTATCGGTATCCGCTTTTTTGCAATACCATTTCACCTCAAAGAAGCCTCAACCTATGATCCCAAAATTCAAGCTGTCATTGCAGACCATTTACAAACCGCACAAAATTTAAGTGATATTCTATTTGGACTATTGATCCTTTTTGCCATTTACTTTTTCATTGTTATGGTTGCATTGTTTAATTATACAGGAGCACTGCAAGGACTTGCAAAGCGATACGCTTCATTATTTCCCATTTCTTCCAAGATCATCGGCTATTTTGAGAAATTTATGCTTCTAAGTCTATTAAGCGAAATGCTTAAAAATGGTGTATCTCTAAAGATATCCTTCAAAGCTGCCGCCTACAGTACATTGATTCCTTCAATCTCCAAACAATTTAACACTGTTTTAGTGCGCCTAAGCCGAGGTGAAAAACACTTTTGGGAAATCGATTTTTTTGAACCGATTGAACAAAGTCTTCTCGCAGGTGCAGGAAATATCACCCAATTAGGTGACATGCTAGGGCAATTCTCCGATCGTTCAAGACTAAATGCCCTCACAGCTGCCACTAGCTTCTTTCGTATTATCACCATCATGGCTATCCTTTTATTGGCATTTGCTGTCTTTGTAGAGTTTTTCACCATTGTTCTAACCCAAGTATTAATTCAACAAGAGTTTATCAATGCTGCCGATCATGCGTAAGAACTCCAAAATGAAAAAAGGATTTATGCTTGTTGAAGTAATGATTGCGGTTATCATGGCCGGTGTTATTGCTGCTGTCTTGGCGACGATGGGTTACTATACCATGATCCAGGGGAACACCCTTAAGTATCAAAATACCAAAACAATACTGGAAGTTATCCGCAGCCGATTGGTAGGTTTGGCCAAGGATCCCGATAATGATTCGTATTTTGAACTCCCGAAAGAAGAAACAAACTCCACCGTTCCTGTGGTAGCAGGTCTTGGAAAAGATGCATGGGGACGCAATATCAAATACACAACCTATGATTTTGGCATCGCTAATACAATCAATCCCCTCTACGCAGATACCAATACATCTATTTCGCCTAATTCCAATGTTTTAGGTCGACTCATTAGTCTTGGGGAAGATGGTATTTTACAGACCAATGCAACTCATGGCACCGCACAAGGCGATGATCTCATGATTGAAATCGGCATTGGGGAAACCAATCATCTCAAACTCTACGGCGGATCCGAGATTACCACGCAAACACGCGGCTATAACAGTGCCATAGTAACCCTCTCCAATGAACCTTTCCCCTCATCACCGATCAATGGGACCATTGTATTCCACCGCGATACCAATCTTACCTACATTTATGACAGTAATACAACGTGGGTTCAGATCAATTAACCGTTATACGGCAATTCTTCGTATGCGATGGTTGTTCCCACAATATAAAGGGGTGAATCTTCAATGCGCCCTTTATAATCCCCGATTGCCAGTGCAGCTTTACTGCTCTCCACTTCAACCGTTATCCCCTCATCCATTGACACCATTTTCAGAGTATTATCACTCACCAATCGGGCATCTTTAACCCCATCAATCACAAAAGAAACATCAATCCAGTCAAATCCTCTGGCCTTGTCTTGGACACTAAAACGTATTTCTATGGAAGTGGCAGATATGGGGGTCAGAGAGTGGATTTCGCCATCACGAGCGTCATCAATACGCTCACATAATGCTTTAAGTGATAAGGCGTTGAGGGGCTTTACTGGCACCCATCACACTCCATCGATCTGTCTTGCGTCTGAGCAACGGCTTCAGGTGATTGTGATCGTAGATAGTAGGTTGATTTCAGACCCAGCTTCCACGCCATCATGTAGATGTCATTGAGGTACTTACCGCTTGCTTTATCCAGAGTGATAAAGATATTGAGGCTTTGACCCTGATCGATCCATTTTTGACGGATAGCCGCAGCTTTTACCAAGATGGTTTGATCCAAGTCATACGCAGGAGTGTAATACCCCCATGTATCCGGATTGAGATTAGGGGCAACGACTGGAATAAGGCCTGAGAGATTCTCTTCAAACCATTTACGTTTATAGATAGGCTCAATCGTCTGTGTGGTCCCTGTGAGGATCGATATAGAGCTTGTAGGGGCAATTGCCATCAAATAGCCGTTACGCATCCCCTGAGACTTGATTGTTTCACGTAGAACGTCCCACTCATAATTAGGAGCGAACAATCCGCCACGGTCAATGAGGTTTTGTACTTCGGCCGTTGCATGATCCATAGGGAGGATTCCGCGATTCCATTTTGAACCGACATACTCAGGATAGGACCCCTTTTCTACTGCAAGATCCGAGGACGCTTTGATCGCGTTATAACTGACCGCTTCCATCACTTCATCAATCTTGTCAAAATGCGCTTGGCTTCCCCATACGATCTTCTGACCGGCTAGCATCTCTGCTTCCCCCATAACACCCAAACCGATGGCACGGCTTCGCATGTTCGTACGTTTTACTTTTTCCAACGGATAAAAGTTCAAGTCAATGACGTTGTCCAATGCCCGTATTGCGATAGGAACGATGCGATCAATGTCCTCTTTGGTATGAATACGCGATAAATTGACAGAACCCAAATTACAAACAGCCGTTGCACCGTCTACTTTCTCTTTTTCGACAATGTAAACGGGACGTCCACCCAATGAATCCAAAGCCGTCACTTTGTTCGCCGGTTTTTCAATCCCGCTGTCCATTTTAACGATCTCATCTTCTTCATACGTTACAAACGTGCCATCTTCGTATTTGATCTTGATGAGATAATGATTAGGCTGTGTGTTTTGGAATATTTCGGTACACAGATTTGAACTTCGGATAATTCCGTAATGATCATTTGGATTTGCACGGTTTGCACTGTCTTTAAAACACAGGAACGGGCTCCCTGACTCAAAATAACTCGTCAAAATCTTCTTCCAAAGATCTTTTGCTTTGGTATGTTCTTTTACAATATTAGGGTCTTGTTCTAGCTCTACATAACGTTTTTCAAACGCATCACCATACAGCTCTGTGAGTTCTTTAACATCAAAGGGATCAAACATCGTCCAGATACCATCGTCCACAACACGTTTCATGAACATATCATTGATCCACAGCGCTGGGAAAAGATCATGCGCACGACGACGCTCTTCACCTGAGTTTTTCTTGATATCCAAGAAATCCTTAACATCCATGTGCCATGGTTCAAGATACACAGCAATAGCGCCCTTACGCGTTCCTAGCTGATCGACTGCGATAGCGATATCGTTGGTGATTTTCAAGAAAGGTACGGTCCCGCCTGCCGCATTTTTGTGCCCATCGATAAACGATCCCATGGCGCGAACACGTGTCCAATCCCAACCGATTCCGCCGCCGAATTTGGAAAGCAATGCCATCTCTTTGTACCCATCAAATATCCCTTCGATGTTATCAGGGCTTGAACCAATGTAACAAGAACTGAGCTGATGGCGTGTTGTTCGTGCGTTTGATAACGTCGGTGTTGCCAACATCACTTCAAATTTTGAGAGCATGTCGTAAAACTTTTTTGCCCATCCCATTGCATCTGATTCATTTTGTGCCAGGAACATAGAGATGGCCATGAACATGTGCTGAGGAAGCTCAATTGGGTCGCCATTGCGGTCTTTGATCAAATAACGGTCATAAAGTGTCTTAACACCCAAATAATTGAATTCCAAATCACGGTCGGGAACAATGTAAGCATCCAACTCTGCCAAATTGTATTTTTCTCTTAGCCCCAGCAGAATACGCCCTTCTGCTTCACACCGTTCAAAATACTGCTGTAACGTGCCATAACCGGTAAAGCCGTTAACACGGTGATACAAATCATAAAGAAACAGACGTGAGGCTACAAACGTCCAATTGGGACTGTCTATATCGATTTTATCTACTGCCGTTTTAATCAGAGTCTTTTGAATCTCATTGCTGGTGATACCGTCTCTGAATTGAATCTGCGCGTCTACTTCGAGTTCACTCTGAGAAACATTTATCAAACCTTTGACGGCCGCAGAAGTATATTTTTGAATTTTCGTAATATCCAACGGCTCTCGTCGACCGTTTCGTTTAAGTATTGTCAGCATGTGCATATATCCTTAGCTCTTATGGGGCATATTATATTCATTTTTATTTTAGTATTTCTTATAGTAATTCGTTCTTTTTTTCTGTTTATTATTTAAACACCCGACTAAAAATTTTATCCACATTTTTGGTGTAATAATCAAAATTGAAACATTCACGTATCGCTTCTTCACTCAAACTATTTCTTAGCTCTTCATCATCCAATAGATATTGCAAGTAAAGACTTTCCCCTTTTTCATTGGTAGCACTTTTACCCTGCTGTAGCCCCTCCCATACTTTCATGGCATTGCGCTGAACGATACGATACGCATCTTCACGACTAACACCTTTGAGTGGCAACTCCAACAATACGCGCTGAGAAAAAACCAAACCGCCTGTGAGATTCAGATTGCGCATCATGTTTTCAGGATAAACAACGAGTTTGGCAATAACACCGTTAAAACGATTAAGCATAAAGTCCGAAGTGATAAAGGAGTCCGGAAGCCAAAAGCGTTCGGTTGAACTGTGAGAAATATCACGCTCATGCCATAACGCAACGTTTTCCATTGCGGGTATAACATAAGACCTAACCATGCGTGCAAGACCGGTAATGTTTTCAGTCAAAATAGGATTGCGTTTGTGCGGCATTGCCGACGAACCTTTTTGCCCTACAGAAAAATACTCTTCACACTCATATACTTCTGTACGCTGCCAATGGCGTATTTGTACTGCAAACTTTTCGATTGAACTTGCCATAAGCGCTAATGCACTTGCTAACTGTGCATAGCGGTCACGCTGAATAACTTGGTTTGATGCAGGAGCCGCTTTGAGCCCTAACTCTTCACACGCATACTCTTCAAGTTCCAACGGTGCGTGAGCAAAATTCCCCATCGCTCCCGACACTTGACCTACGGCGATAACCTCCATCGTCTGTTCTAAATTTGTTAGGTGACGTGCCATTTCATCATACCATACCGCTAACACCAAACCAAACGTAATAGGCTCACCATGGATACCGTGAGAACGTCCAACCATCAAAGTCATTTTGTGTTCAATCGCTCTTGTTTTGATTGACTCCATCACCATTTTCACATCTTCAATAATCAACGCCAGTGAATCTCGCATCTGCAATGCTACTGCGGTATCGACTGTATCCGAAGAGGTCATCCCGTAGTGAAACCAACGGCTCTCATCCCCAAGTGTTTCAGATATCGATGTGGTAAAAGCTATTAGATCGTGTTTCGTTACCGCTTCGATTTCATCAATACGATCAATGTTAAAACCTGCATTTTTTACAATCTTTTGTGCATCCTCATCAGGAATAAGACCTAAACGATTCCATGCTTTTACTGCTGCAATCTCAACATCCAGCCACGCTTGATATTTTGCCTGCATTGTCCATTTGGATTTCATCTCTTCTCGTGCGTAACGTTCAACCATATTTATTCCTTGAGTGTGCTAAAATGCGCCTATAATTTGCGCTGGATACTATGGTATTTAGTTTATCCAACCCTCCCTTACAAAGGAATATATTTTGCCCTTCGTCACCAAAAAACTCCATGCGCCCATTCGTGAAAAAGCCTTTATTTTTTTAATCCGTGAACTTGGTTTATCCCAAGCCGAGGCACAACGTCTTCTTGCAAAAGGTCGGTTAACCCAAAACGGGATTGTTATGAGTAATCAAGCGGGATTCATTGAAGGAGATTTTGATTTTCTCATGTTTGAGCCAGAGTCCCAAGGCCTACGGGCAATGTTTGTAGAATCCGATTTTGCTGTTTATGATAAACCTAGCGGTGTATTGGTTCATCCTCAAAGTCGTAAAACCCCCTATTCTCTCAGTGATGAAATCAAACATGAGTTTGGGTCTAATGCTAACGTAGCCCATAGAATTGACCAAGAAACCAGTGGCCTTGTTTTGGCTTCTCGTAACAAGGAGAGTGAAACGGTTCTAAAGCTGCTGTTTGAGAATCGTCAAATAACCAAACGCTATTTAGCCATGGTTCATGGTCATCTAAAAGAGGATATGGACATACAAGAACCTCTCTTACGTCGTGAAGACACGGATACCCTTGTGCGGATGGTGGTTAAAGTTCATGAGGAGGGAAAAGCTTCTCGTACCTTTATCAAGCCTTTGCAATACTTTGCTGATCTTAACATGACCCTTGTAGAGGCTTCACCGTTTACCGGACGTACTCATCAAATCCGCGTCCATTTGTTTCACGTGAAACATCCCATTGTGGGTGATCCTATTTATGGGCAAGAGGAAAATGACATACGAAGATTTCTGGATAAAGTTTTGTCTCCTAAAGAGAGACTGGAAATGGGAGGAGCAACACGGCTTTTATTGCATGCTCACTCTTTGGAATTTAACTATGAAGGAAAAGATTATCATATCATCTCCCAAGAAGATTTTATCACCAGGTGTCATGAAGCGATGAAAATCAAAGAGGATTTGAAACCACCTCTTTGATATAGCGCTTTCGTTTTATTTCTTTGATACGATTTATCTCAACCATAATATAACCGTCAACACAGTTATTAAACTCAACGTCTATACCAAAATCTATAAACTGCGCTCCGCCTGCTTCACATAATTCACTGTATTGTTTATACAACATAGGAACTGCGACGTCAAAAGTTTTAAGATAATCTTTCAAAACTCTAAAGTCTTGTTCATAATCAACTCCTAAAAAGATCTCTGCAAACTCTGCATTGACATGATCGGATAAATGAAAAGCAGAGCGTGCTCTGAGATACTGTCGATCGCAACCAAAGTAAAGAGTATAAAAATACACGAGTGCCTCTTGTGCATGCTTAGGATAGCTTCCAGAGATGCTGACAGGTCCAATCATGTATTTGATGTGAGGATTATGTGCCAAATACGCTCCGATCCCCTGCCATAGATAATCCAGCGCTCTGCTTCCCCAATATTTAGGCTGAACAAAACTTCGTCCCAGTTCTATGGCATCCTCTAAAATTGGATCAAAGGCATTGCTCATGGTACACAAGTCGTTAAGGTACAACCCCTCCTTTCCAAGCCATGAGAGTATCCATCCGCATTCACCTATTCGATACGCTCCCACAACCTCTAATGCATCATCATCCCACAACAGCAAATGGTGATAATAACGATCGTATTCATCAATGTCTCTCGTCTTACCGCTTCCTTCGCCTACTTTACGAAATGAATACTCGCGCAATCGACCTATTTCGTTAATCAAATTTGGAGCCTTATCGTACTCTATTAAATAGATTTGCTTATTGTCGCTTGTCTCACCAATACGTTCACCCCTCTTTAATTCCTGGCGTATCTCCTGACGCGATACAGGGTGTCCAATGGAACATTCTGTCGGGTATATTCCTTTCTTCCCCTTTGAAAGGCGCATAAGATGTTTGCGAAAAAGTCGCGCATGATGACCATCATCCATAGAGGTATCATTGAGAACTTTAGAATTAATCATTTCTCCCACTCTAAAGTCGAAGATTTGATTGCGTGCTGCAAATATCTCATGCCCTAATAAAAGTGTCCCCAGCGGTTTATAAATCCACGATGCCGCATAAAAAAGGGAACTGTTTCTTGCTTTTATAAAAATCGGCACGATTGGAGCATTGTTTCTTTTAGCGAATTTAACAAAGCCGCCTTTCCATTTTGCCTCTTTTTGACCCAACAACCCGGCACGAGATACTTCACCGCTGGGAAAGAAAATAACAACCTCTTCACTTTGGAGCGCTTGATCAATCTTGCGTAGTGAATCTCGCGACAGTCTGTCATTAAAATTATCCACACCGATAATAAACTCACTGAGTTGCTCAATGGATCCAAGCATTTTATTGGCAACAATTTTTACTTTTTTATCCTGCCGCACACTGCAAACCATTTGTATCAACGATAAAGCGTCCAAAGCACCCAATGGATGATTCGCAACAACAATGACTTTCCCTATAGCCGGTATGTTTTCAATCTCTCTATGAATAACTTTATAGGAAACATTCAAATGTTGTAAAACGGCATCGATAAAATTCAATCCATTTTTATTCTTATGGCCGTCCATAAAATGGTTAATGGAATTCTCATGTATAACAAACCGTGTGAGTCCAACAACCATTTTAGAAATTAAATCAGGGTAGGTAAATAATTCGGGATGTTCTTTTTTTAAAATTGTTTCAACACTTACCATAACATTTACCTTTAATTGCATCTAGATACGACATGGTAAATCGTGTTTATTTCAGTTTTGTTACATCATTATTACATGTTCATTACAAAGAATATGTACTTAAAATGTGAATAACTTTTTCTAACAGCCGCTTAAAGAATACTGAAGTGCTGTTATTTCTTTTTATTCTTCTAGGAACCCCTATTTTAAGGGGTTTCTAGAAAGATTCCAAAAACGACTTTTAGGTAGAATTTAGATAAATTATTTCTGAAATAGGTAAAAGTTATCGGAATAATAAGTATATTTTGTAAACATTTATTCACATTCCGCTCACAGTGTGAATACTACACATTTTAAAAAAAATAAGAACTTTTTTTACCATTTAATATTTTTTTTAGCTGTGAATTTCAAAAGACTTAAAAAAAATACTCATGAAACAAATGTGGATTAATTATAAGGAGAGTACAGATACACTTCCGACTTAGCGGCTCTCCTGGTGTGTTAGCCGCTTATATGAGTTTTTGCTTCCCTTTCTCCAACTTAACCCTTTGTGCATGAGTTATTGCAACCGCCATAGCATCTGTAATATCCATCGGTTTTATCTCTTTTGTTATGCCTAATATTTGTTTTACCATAAACGCAACCTGCTCTTTAGCCGCTTTTGCTTTCCCTGTGAGTGCTTTTTTAACTTGCAGTGCCGTATATTCAGAAAATTCACCATGCTCTTGCAAAAGTTTTAACATAATGGCTCCCCGGAATTGTGCCAACTTTAAAACCGTTTTTGGATTATGCGCATAGAAAATATCTTCCATGGCTACTTCATCAATTTTATGCGCTGCAAACAATTGCTCTATCGCTTCAGCAATTTGTGGAATTTGATATTGAAGCCCTTCGCTTTTTATCTTTACAAGCCCCGCTTCAACTAATTTCATTTTTTGCCCATCCAATGAAATAAGTGCGTATCCACAGTTTCTCGTACCGGGATCAATTCCTAAAATCAGCATTCATTCTCCATTCACATATGTAAAAAAACTTATTCACATCAAACATATCCCCAATTATAGGGAAAAAAGTGTATTATTACCATTACTATTCACATAGTTGGAGAAAAAATGAACAATATCGGCAGTATGGTCATCCAAATGCTCAAAAATGAGATAAATGAAATTGATTACACACGTTACATAAAACAGCTATCTTTTAATGAAGAAGAATCTAAAAGTAATTTGGCAGTATTTAATGCACCAAATCTCTTGATTGCCAATTGGATACGAACTAAATATGCAGATAAAATATCTCACCTGTTTGAAATCAAAACCGGAGTAAAGCCCTCGGTATCAATTCTCGTCAAATCTCAAAATACGCCCTCGACTCAACATTCTTCTCCCGCCATACAAACACACAGCGATAAAACACCTGTTGCCCTACTAAATCCTTCCTATACATTTCAAAACTTTGTTGTAGGCGGTTCTAACAATTTTGCGTATGTAGCAGCAAAAAGTGTAAGCGAAAAACCGGGTATTGTTTATAATCCTCTCTTTATTTACGGCGGAGTCGGTTTAGGAAAAACACATCTGATGCAAGCAGTAGGAAATGTAATGCTGGCGCAGGGTAAAACCGTTATTTATACCTCGGTGGAACAATTTCTTAACGACTTTAGCCGTCATCTTAGCAACCGTACCATGGACAGATTCAAAGATAAATACCGTAAGTGTGATTTGCTCCTTATAGACGATATTCAATTTTTAAGCAATAAAAATCAAATACAAGAAGAATTTTTTCATACCTTTGAAGCTCTTCGCAATGAAAATAAGCAAATCATTATCACATCCGATAAACACCCTAAAAAAATAGCAGGTCTCGAAGAACGTCTCAAAAGCCGTTTTGAATGGGGTTTGGTTGCCGATATACAACCTCCTGAACTTGAAACAAAAATTGAAATTATCAAGAAAAAATGTGAAATCAATCGCGTCAAATTGGATAAAGAAGTGATTAATTATGTCGCAACCATCATCGAAAACAACACAAGAGAAATCGAGGGAATCCTCTCAAAACTCAATGCCTATTCCCAGCTTATGGGAGTTGATGTCAATATAGAATTTGCACGTAATGTCCTCAAAGAACAAATGGCTGAAAAACGAAACAACATTACAACCGATCTCATTATGGAAATTGTTTCCAAAGAACTCAACGTAAAAACAAGTGAAATTCGTTCAAAAAGCCGTAACAGCAATATCGTTTATGCGCGCAGAATTGCCATTTATCTTTCGCGTAATCTAACACCCAATTCGATGCCGCAGCTTGCACAATACTTTGGAATGAAAGATCATACCGCCGTTAGTCACACCATGAAAAAAATCAATGAACTCCTAAAAAATGATGAAGATTTCAAAGTAAAAATAGATGAACTTTCCAATAAAATATCAACAATGACTTCAGAATAAAGATCTCATTGTAAAGGTGATTTAAAAAAGCTATAATTCTTTAGTTCAAGTGAATAGATGTGAATGAAACTAACCCTTTTGATCACGCCTGTTCATCCCAGCTGTGAGAGGGAATATGTGTTTATTCACACATTCACACCCCCTTATTACTAACTACTAACTCTTTAAGATATAAATTAAAAAGGAAATTCGTTATGAAAATAACCATTGATAAGTCCGTTTTGGAAAACATATTGCTTCATCTTCAACCTTTCCTAGAAAAAAAAGATACTTCCCAAATAACATCTCATATTTTGTTAAGTACCGATGGAAGAATTCTTAATGCAAAAGCTACAGATTATGAAATCGGTTTAACCATTCAAACCAGCGCTCTGACAATAACAGAACCAGGTTCCGTAACTGCAAGCGGTAAAAAACTTCTGGATATCATACGTATATTAAAAGATGAAGAAATAGAAATAGAGCTGATAAAAGAAAATCTTCATATACGTCAAAAACGTTCAAACTTTAAATTGCCAACGTATAAAAGTTCTGAATTTCCTCAATTTCCAACTACAAATGAAAAACCGAAAATTGAAATCAATTCACAAATTTTGATAGAATCACTCAAAAAAATTACCCCTGCAACCGACACCAATAATCCAAAATTTGAACTAAACGGTGCATTGATCGATATCAAAAACAATCAAATCAATTTTGTATCCACAGATACAAGACGATTAGCACTTGTTCATATTGAAAGTCAAAATGATCATGAACTCTCTATTATTGTTCCTAAAAAAGCAATAATAGAAATACAAAAACTGTTTTCAAACAACATAGAAATTTATTATGACAATACCCATTTAATCATTAAATCAGAAGATTCCCTCTTTTTTACAAAACTGATTAATGGCAAATTCCCTGATTACACCCGTATAATACCTAAAGAATCATCACGCTCTATTACTCTTCCAAAAGCAACCATAATCACAGCCATTAAGCAAATAACGACTATTTCTAATGATTTAAAATTGACTTTTCAAAATGATTCAATTCTATTTGAAAGTTTGAGTGATGACAACATTGAAGCAAAAACAGCAGTAGAAATTGAAAATGGATTTGATTCCCCCTTTATACTCGCAATCAATAGCCGATACATACTTGATTTTCTTGGACAAATCAGCAGTAATGAATTCACATTGGAAGCCAATGAATCTAATCAGCCATTTGTCATAAAAGAAGGAAATTTTAAAACCATCGTTATGCCAATCGTTATCTAACTTCTTTTTTCTCAAACAAAACCCTTTCTTCGGGTTTTTTTCAAAAAATTTCTTTTTTAGTTAATATCAGGTAGAATAAAGCCAATAAACACGCAAATAGCGGGAGAAAACATGGAAAATTACGGTGCCAGCAATATTAAAGTCCTAAAAGGGCTCGAAGCCGTTCGCAAACGTCCTGGAATGTATATCGGTGATACAGGTCACAGAGGACTGCATCATCTCATTTACGAAGTTGTTGACAACTCCATCGATGAAGCAATGGCTGGGCATTGTGACACTATAAATGTAACGCTTACAAAAGCTGGAACAGCAATTATTAGTGATAATGGCCGGGGTATTCCAACGGATATTCACCCAGGTGAGGGAATATCTGCTGCAACGGTTGTTTTAACAGTCTTGCATGCGGGTGGAAAATTTGACAAAGATACCTATAAAGTATCCGGTGGTTTGCACGGGGTAGGGGTATCGGTTGTTAATGCATTGAGTGCGGATCTTAAAATGACCATTTATCGAGAAGGTCAAATATTTGAGCAAAACTTTAAATGCGGTATTCCTCAAGAGCCTCTTGCAACTATAGGGACAACGCGTAAAAAAGGGACAACCATTGAGTTTTCCCCAGATCCATCTATTTTTACTGAAACCGTTCTTTTTGAATACGATTATCTTGCAAAACGTTTTAAAGAACTGGCTTATCTCAATCCTCGTATCACCATAAAGTTTAAAGATGAACGTAACGGTGCGGACAATACTTATCATTTTGAAGGCGGTATCACTCAGTTTGTTACCGATATGAATAAGAAAGTAGTCGTTGCAACTCCATACGAATTCAACGAAAAAGCGGAAGACATTGAGATGGACATCGCCATCATGTATAACGACAGTTACGATGATAAAACGTACACGTTTGTCAATAATATCAATACCCCTAACGGAGGAACTCACGAAGCAGGTTTTCGTGCAGGTTTAACCCGTGTTATTTCGAACTACAACAAGCAAAACGGCAATGCCAAAGAAAAAGATGTTCCTCTTACGGGTGAAGATGTATCTGAAGGGCTTATTTGTGTGGTTTCGGTTCGTGTTCCTGAGCCACAGTTTGAGGGTCAAACCAAAGGAAAACTGGGCAATACCTATGTTCGCCCTTTGGTACAAAAAGCTACCTATGAACGGCTAACCAAGTATTTTGAAGAAAATCCTCTCCAAGCCAAAGCGATTACCCAAAAAGCATTGATGGCGGCACGAGGTCGAGAAGCTGCGAAAAAAGCACGTGAATTAACGCGTCGTAAAGACGCTATGACAGTGGGAACGCTTCCGGGAAAATTGGCAGATTGTCAAAGCAAAGATCCTGCAATCAGTGAACTGTATCTGGTGGAAGGGGATTCTGCGGGCGGTTCGGCTAAACAGGGACGTGATCGTGTATTCCAAGCGATTTTACCTCTCAAAGGTAAAATTCTTAACGTTGAAAAATCCCGTTTGGACAAAATTTTAAAATCCGAAGAGATTACCAATATGATTACGGCATTAGGTTGCGGTATTGGTGAAGAGTTCAACGAAGCAAAATTGCGTTACCACAAAGTGATCATTATGACCGATGCTGACGTTGATGGCAGTCATATTCAAACGCTTTTGCTCACGTTCTTTTTCCGATACCTTCCAAAAGTGGTCGAAAACGGCTATTTATATCTCGCGCAGCCACCACTTTACCGATATAAAAAAGGTAAAAAAGAGATTTATTTTAAAGACGATCGTGTTATGAATGCGTTTTTGATTGAAAATGGTATTGAAGCATTGGAATTGGACAACCTCAATGTTGGTGTGAATGATCTGGTTTCTTACTTTAAAATGGTCGACCATTACCGTAGTACCTTGGATTCTCTTGAGCGCCGATACGCACTTGTTGAACTCATCCGTTATTTCATTGAAAATCCTGATCTTATAGGATTACCTCTTAAAGAGCTTTATACGCATGTAGAAGCATTCTTAAACAGTAAGGGTAACAATATTCTTTCGAAAAACATTAGCGATGAAGACATGCACTTATTTGTTCAAACCAAAGAAGGTCTTGAAGAACTGCACGTTAATGACGAACTATTTGCTTCTCCGCATTTTGCGGAAGCCAATTATATTTTTCAAAAAATTCAAGACTGGAACTTGCCGCTTGAGGGCGATTTGCTTGAGTTATTGACTACCGTAACCGATTACGCGAAAAAAGGGTCATACATCCAACGTTACAAAGGTCTTGGTGAAATGAATCCTGAACAGCTGTGGGAAACGACAATGACCCCTGAAAATCGTATTTTATTGCGCATAACAGTAGATGATGCAGAATCCGCAAGCGATTCATTCGGTCTCTTTATGGGTGATGATGTTGAACCTCGTCGTAACTACATTGAAACGCATGCCAAAGACGTTAAACATTTAGATATTTAAATGACCTATACTGAGAAAAAAGAGCGTTCTCATCGTTTTGTGTTAGCGCTTCGGATGGGATTGCCCATCTTTTTGATGAGTGCTATCGCCCTTTATGCCCTTTTTTCACAAGATCACTCTACGGTTGACTCACTTATCGTTCTGGCCCTACTGCTGTTTGCAATGACAATTTATTTTCTCTTTTTTTTGATCAATCAAAGCAGTTATGAACATATTACGGAACACATTACCCATACGTTTACACCAGAATATTTTTTCAAACTTTTTTACAGTTTTACCAAACGTAAAACGGGTACGATCGTGATGATAAGCATTGATAATCTTTTGGGGATTAATGAGCGTTACGGGGTTAAGAACGGAGATGAAGTTCTAATCAATACCGCAATTCAAATCAATGAGTTTTTCACTTCAAAAGAGATAAAAACACTTCCTATCTGCCGTTTTAAGGGAGGTGATTTTATCCTTTTGCTCATAGGTGAAAAAGAGGCTAATACTGCTTTGGTTGAGCTGTTTTTGACAAAACATCAAGAGACACTGATAAATGAGATAGAGGTGAAACTGTCAGCTGTTTTGCTTGATACGAAACTTATTAAACAGCCCAAAGAGATCATAACACGTTTGTATGAACTGCAATATGCGAACAAAGAAAAAAAAACTTTTACCGATCGTGATGATATTATTCCGCATGAGCTTGAAGAAGCTGTATTGGAGGCGTTAAAATCACAGCGTTATTCCATTGCTCTGCAAACGGTTTGCTGTGACAAAAGATCGATGTTTGAGACATCCTTTAAGCTGGTCAATAAAAATGGAGGGCTTATTCATCAAAGCCGTTTTATCCCTTTTTTAAACCGCATTGGAAAAATAAGAGAGCATGAAAGCAATATTTTAGAGCTTTCGATTAAGCTGGCTTGTGAAGATGCAGGACATTATGTTGTCACGGTTTCACCTGTTACTCTACGCAACGGATTGTTTTTTCAATTTGCGCTGGAGCTCTTACAGCGTTATCCTGACGCAAAAGGAAAAATTATCCTTATGTTTGATGAAAAAGAGTATTGCCATCAAGTCAAGCGTTTTAAAGAGCAGATTGCACAGTATCGGGCAGTAGGGTATAAAATTGCCTTGGATAAATACGGAATGAATCATACAACAATGATGTATCTCAAAGAGCTGGACGTTGATTATGTCCGTTTTGATTCCCTCTATACGCGCCATATCAAAGAAGAAAAATATCAAAATATTCTTCAGGGACTTAACATTACCGCACATTTGTGCGGAGCGGCCACCTGGATGAATATGATTGAGGATGAAGAGAGTGATAAGGTCATCAAAGCGCTAAAAGTCAATCACCGTCAAGGCAACTTTCACGGAAACATTACAGTAAAGGAATAAAATGAAATACGGAGAACAAATCGTTGCGGACTTTGATGTCGAAAAAGATTTTGAGATATGGCCCAATGCGCATGAACGTGATTATGTGGTTAAAGTGACGCTGCCGGAATTTACCTGTTTGTGCCCTCGCAGCGGATACCCTGATTTTGCCACCATTTACATTGAATACACACCCGATAAATTTGTAGCAGAGCTCAAAGCGATCAAGTTGTACATTAATTCGTTCAGAAACCGCCATATTTCGCACGAAAACAGCGCTAACGAGATTTACAGCCTATTTGAGGATAAAATCGCTCCTAAGCGCTTAAAAGTGGTTGCGGACTTTTATCCCAGAGGGAATGTTCATACGGTAATTGAGATTGACAGTGAAGTAAATAGCAAAGATAAAGAGGAAAAGAAGAGCACAAAGAAAAAGAAATAGGAAAAATCACCCGAATTTACCGGTGATGTATTCCTGTGTTAATTTTTCTTTAGGAGTGACAAAGAGTTTCTCTGTTTCTCCAAGCTCTATAAGCTCTCCGAGATACATAAACCCTGTGTAGTCGCTCACGCGCGCTGCTTGCTGCATGTTGTGCGTTACGATGATGATACTTACGCGCTCTTTGAGCTCGATGACAAGGCGCTCAATCCCCTGAGTAGAGATAGGGTCAAGCGCAGAGGTTGGCTCATCAAATAGCAATACTTCTGGTTCTACGGCGATAGCGCGAGCAATACATAAACGCTGCTGCTGTCCGCCTGATAAACCGTTTGCGTCGTGTTTGAGACGATCACCGACCTCTTTCCAGATTGCGGCATCTTTGAGGGCTTTTTCAACGCGGTCGTTGAGCTCTGTTTTGTTTTTAATCCCTTGCAAACGCATTCCGTAGGCAACATTGTCAAAGATGGACATTGGAAACGCGGTCGGTTTTTGAAAGATCATCCCGATTTTGGTACGCAAGTGAATCAAATCCTCTTTCGGTCCCAAAATATTGCGCCCTTCAAACTCAATTTCACCTGCGTAACTGTTACCTGGGTACAAATCGTGCATACGATTAAACGCGCGTAATAAAGTGGTTTTACCGCATCCAGATGGACCAATAAGTGCCGTAATAGAGTTCTTAGCGATAGGCATGGTTATTTTTTTCAAGCTTGGAGATTCTGCACCTTTGTAGGTAAATTCAAAATCTCGTACGTGCAATGCACACGCTTCTTTGATATCAATGATGCTTGCCATGAGTTATTTCCTTTTCTTTCCAGCGAGTAGAATTAATCGCCCTAATATGTTGAGACCTAAAATAAACATTGAGAGGATAAAAGCAGCTGCCCATCCCAGCTGTTGCCAATCTTCATAGGGACTGGTTGCGTAGTTAAAGATTGTCACGGTCAATGATGGCATCGCTTCATTGAGATCAGTCGTGAAAAAGTTATCGTTAAACGAAGTAAACAACAATGGTGCTGTCTCCCCTCCTACGCGAGCGATTCCCAGTAACACACCCGTTAAAATACCGGCTTTGGCTCCGCGATAAACAACGCTCAGAATCACTTTGTACTTTGGGGCGCCCAGTGCAAATGCTGCTTCACGCAGTTCTCCGGGGACAAGCTGTAACATATCGTCGGTAGTGCGCAAGATGACGGGAATCATGATAATCCCAAGGGCAATGGCACCTGCCCAGGCACTAAAGTGTCCCATAGGCATAACAACGACAGCATAAACGAAGGCGCCAATAACGATTGAGGGTGCAGACATCATAATATCGCTGATATCACGAATGGTGTGCGCGAGTTTGGAGTTTTTACCGTATTCGCTGAGATAAGTTCCCGCCAAAATACCCAAAGGGACACCGATTGCTGTTGCCATACCAATCAAAATTGCCTGACCTACCAGTGCGTGTTTAAGACCACTCTCAGGATTTCCGGGAGGGGCTCCATCGAAGAGAAAAATATTCCAGTTAAGGGCGCTGATTCCCTTCATCACCAAAACGCCTAAAATCCAAAACAAAAAGCCCAAAGCGATTAGGGCGCTAAGTGTTGAGAGGGTGAGGGCTACTTTGTTGATAAAGACGCGTTTTTGTACAGCGGTCATTATGCTCTCCTAGCTTTACGTAAAAAGTAAAATTTTGCAACGGCGATAACCACAAAACTCATGATAAGCAAGGTTAAAGCAAGACCGAAAAGACTTGAGAAATACAAAGAAGAATCGGCTTCGCTAAACTCGTTTGCTAATGTTACAGGAATGGAAGTGGTCGGATCGAGAATCGACTTTGGCACGTGGTGAACGTTACCCATAACGAAGGTAACGGCCATCGTCTCGCCGATTGCACGTCCAAGTGCGAGGATGAGCGAACCGATAATACCTGCTTTGGCGTAAGGGATGATAATGTCTTTGATAACGTCCCATTGCGTGCCGCCCAGTGCGTAGGCGGACTCTTTGAGAATATCGGGAGTCGTGTTCATCGCATCTCGGGTAACGGCTGCCATAAACGGCAAGATCATGATTGCCAAAACGATTCCTGCGGCAAGAAGACCGATTCCCAAACCTCCAAAAATATCACGGATGATCGGGACGAAAAAGAACAGTCCCCACATCCCGTAGATAACAGAAGGGATCGCGGCTAGAAGCTCGACGCTTACCCCAAAAAATCCTTTGATTTTATCATGGGCAATTTCACTTAAAAAGACGGCGACCCCAATGGCAATAGGAACCGCCAGTAACATAGCCAAAAAGGTGGAAATAATGGATCCTAAAATAGCGGCGTAAGCACCGAACTTATCAAGGTTTGGGGCCCACTCGTCTTTGGTTATGAAATCCAGACCAAAGGTGTTCATGGCTTCTAGGGAGTGGTTGAATAAAACGGTAAAAATCCATGCCACAATTATCAGAATCAGCAATGCACTAAAGCGTGTGAAGTTGAAAAATATTTTATCGATCATACAAAGCCTTGCATCATTTTGTGGTGATATTGTAGTACAGTTTCCATTACAAAGCTATTACTAAATATTTTTTTAACCATGTTATTGCCTCATCTTTGGTAAAAAATTGTTGATTGAGCTGTGCTTTATAGGCATGGTCCAAAATCTCTTTAAAGTCTTCATTGGGAATGAGGCCTAAAGAGATGAGATCTCTTCCCATAATCAAGGCTTGGGGCGGTGAGGACAGTACACCCAGTTCACGAGCTTGCGCATATAGCCATTCGCCCGCTGGAAACGATATTGGGGATACGCCATTAAAACCGCGACCTAAAAAATCGGCTTGTGCTACGGGAATCAAGTCTTCAATGCATACCTGTGCGCTAAGGTGCAGAATTTCGGAGGGTGGGGTATCATAAAATTTTCGTACGGCACCGTGGTACCGAATAAGCGGTAATACATTGGCGATAAGATCGTGTTCGTTAGTAATCTTTTCTAAAAATTTTTGCCCCACCTCGACGCCTCTTAGAGCATGGTGAGGAGCATTTATTTTTTCATTCTCGACAATGGTAGTGATCGGTTTGGCGCAATCGTGCAATAACACAGCCAACATCCGTATTAGATCCCGTTTTGGTTCTCCTATACGCAAAAGGGCCATTATGTCCAAAGCTTTGAGCGTGTGTATCCATACATTTCCCTCAGGATGAGAGAAGGGGTCTTGCGGTGTTCTTTCATACAGATCCAGCGGTGTGAAAAAAGGCAAAGCGCCCATTTCCCGTAAAAGTTCCATCCCTCTTGAGGGTTTGGGACTCAGCAAAAAGAGTTTCTTGAGTTCTTCAAAAATCCGTTCTTTGGGAAGTTCTTCCAGTGCGCCTTGATCGATCATGTTTTTGCATAAGGCCAAGAGGTGCGGATCACAGCTTAGATCAAACCGTGCAACAAATTGCACGGCACGCAATAGGCGCAGAGGGTCTTGGACAAACGTAAGCGGGTCAACACACGCGAGGCGTTTTTTACGCAAATCGTCAGCTCCGCCATGGGGGTCTAGCAAAACGTGAGTCAGAGGGTTATAGCCCAAAGCATTGATGGTAAAGTCTCGTCGCCGAGATGCGGTAGCAAAATCCAGATCACTGTAGGTTTGCACCTCAAACCCTTTGTGTCCTTTGGCCGATTTGTTTTCGGTACGAGGGAGTGAAAGATCAATGGAGTAGGTGCCGTAGCGGAATTTGTAAACGCCGAAGGATTTTCCGACCTCATTGATTTTTCCAAAGGGTTTTAGAATTTTGGAGAGCTCCATCGTATCACTCACTCCATAGAGTTCGATATCGATATCCAGACTTTCATTGCCCAAAAGATGATCACGGACACATCCTCCAACCAATATGGGAGTGATTTTGTAGAGTGCCAGATGCTCTATGAGAGGGAGAAGTGCGCAATAGCGTTTGATCATGGGTGATGATGTGCCATTGGCGCTGAGTGAAACGCATCGATTGAAAAAGAGAAGGTGGAACCCACACCAAGAGTACTGCTAATGTTGAGGTGTGAATGGTGCAGCTTAAGGACATAGCTGACAATGGCCAGTCCCAATCCCATAGAATTGTCCCAGCTGTTTTTTTGAACACGGTAAAATTTGGAGGTAATGAGTTCCAGTTCGTTGGGGGCAATACCTATCCCTTTATCGATGATTTCGACAGCATGTTCACTTAATCTTAGGGTCACGGGATCTTCGGAGTATTTGATGGCGTTGTCGATGAGATTGGTGATGACGAGGTCAATCATGGTTTTATCGGCATACACTTCTTTGGATGAGCCCTCATAGCTAATCACACGATGAGGGTACTTCCCCTGAAGGGAGGAGGTCACATCACGGCACAAGAGATCCAGATCAAACGTCGTGCTTTTTATGGAGAGATCATTGTTTTCGAGTTTTACGGAGAGCGCGAGACGGTCCAGCATATGGCTGATCTTCAAAGCGTTAGAATGAATTTTTCCTAAAAATTTCTCTCGTATTGCGAGGTTTAGGTTTGGATCTTCTTCGAGCGTTTCGGTATATCCGACGATGGCTGCAATGGGATTTTTGAATTCGTGGCTGATGGCGGAAAGAATATCGTTTTGCTGTTTGTTGATAAGACGCAAACGTGCGGTATATTTGCGTTTTTGTTTGTCGCGGTTGCGGAGCTTTTTCACGAGATTTTTGAGAAGCAGAGTGATTTGTAAAAATTCTCTAAAATGTTGAGGTTTTAAAACTGCCATGTAATTTTTAGCCGAAATCTCGTGAAGATAGTGGGTGATTTGTGCGATATCGTACTGCGCTTTTTTGGAAATCTTAAAAGCGGTGATCAGGGCTATTATGATAAAAAGGGCAAATGTGGCCGCA
>JAMCPS010000041.1 GCA_023379705.1 Campylobacterota bacterium | reverse complement strand
AGGGCAGAAAATTTTCAGAGATCATAATCATGTGATCTCTACCATGGAAGGTACCTTTGTAAAACCTCATGCATAGTGAAGACTTACGAAGGTACCCAAAAATTTGAGCGAATTATACCCACATTGAGCATAATTCTTCCTGATAATGTAGCAATACCGAAAGTTAAAGTTAACTTTTAGTTTCTATTCGCTTCTGATTTGTACTATTTTTTTAATTTTGAATCACTATACTGCCAAAAAACATTAGGGAGAATTTATTATGTTCAATGTACGTATAGAGAGAGAATGCGGTTGTTTCAAGCGTAGCGGTATGCCAACAGTTAAAGCATTTGATAACAAAGATGATGCATTAGTAGAAGCAAACGATTGGGCAGATGAAATGAATGAAACATTTTGTCGCAAACACCGTTTTGTTGTTGTTGAAGAGGGAAATGACCTGCTTATTACAATGGCAATGAACTAATATTTAAACGCAATCGTCACTTACGGTGACGATCCAGCCAAACCATGAGTCCTTTTTGACCATGGAGACGGTTTTCAGCCTCTTGAAAAATCACACTTTGATTTCCCTCTAGTACCGATTCACTCACTTCAACTTCACGATATGCCGGTAAACAATGTAGGAATATTGCATACGCATCCGCTAAAGCCATCAAGGCGTCATCAACAATGTATCCTTTGAAATCAGCAATACGCTGTGCTTTTTCTTCTTCTTGTCCCATTGAAATCCATGTATCCGTCGTCACTACCGTAGCCTCTGAAACGGCCACTTTCGGGTCATTGGTAAAAGAAATTTTTGCGCCGCTTTGTTTTGCCAATTCCAATGCATCAGCTACGATTGCAGGGTCACACTCGTACCCCTTGGGTGTCGCTACGCGTAATTCAAATCCCAGTTTTGCCGCTAACATCAACCACGAATGGGTCATATTGTTTCCATCGCCGACATACGCAACGATAGGATTCTCATGACGACCGCATTCTACCATCGTCATATAATCGGCAATCAGCTGTACGGGATGATAACTGTCACTAAGACCGTTAATCACAGGAACAGCGGAATATTTAGAGAACTCTTCAAGTTTTGAGTGTTCATAGGTTCGGATCATCACCATATCACACATGGAAGAGATAACGCGTGCGGTATCTTTGACCGGCTCGCCACGCCCTAGATGAATATCACGGTTGGAAAGAAATAAGGCATGACCACCCAGCTGAAACATCCCTGCTTCAAAACTTACACGCGTTCGTGTTGAGCTTTTCTCAAAGATCATGGCAAGCGTTTGTCCCGCTAAGTATGGATGGGGCTTTTTAAATTTTTGCTCTTTTTTTATGGCTAATGCTAAATCAACTATCTCTAAGATTTCCTCTTTCGTATAGTCCTTCAACGTCAAAAAATGTCTCACACTTAATTCCTCATTTTCAAAAAACAATCATATCATAAAATAATTATAACAACCCTGCCACTTCTTTTGCATGGTAACTGATAATGATATCCGCACCCGCTCGTTTAAATCCAATCATCGTCTCCATCATCACACGATTGTAATCAATCAAACCTGCATTTCCAGCATATTTTAACATTGCATATTCACCGCTGACGTTGTAAACAGCAAGAGGAAGATTGGAAGCTTCACGAATATCACGAATAATATCGAGATACGCTAAGGCAGGTTTTACCATCAATATATCAGCTCCTTGTGCTTCATCCAAAAGACTCTCTCGTATTGCTTCACGACGGTTGGCGGGGTCCATTTGATACGTAGAACGATCTCCGAAGCTTGGTACCGATTCGGCAACATCCCGAAACGGCCCATAATAACCGCTGGCAAACTTCGTTGAGTAACTCATAATCGGGAGATTGACGTATCCGCCAGAGTCCAGTGCATCGCGCAATGTTGTAATAATCCCGTCCATCATTCCCGATGGAGCAATCATGTCGGCACCTGCTCGTGCATGCACAAGTGCCTGCTGAGCGGAAATACCCAATGTCAAATCATTATCAACTGTTTCATGGACATGGTCCAAAATACCGCAATGTCCATGATCAGTATATTCGCAAAAACACAGATCAGTGACAACAAACATTTTTGGAAAGCTGCGCTTAATAGCGCGTACGGCTGTGGCAATAATACCATGATCACATAAGGCATCTGATCCTACCGAATCTTTTACACCTGGAATACCAAAAAGCAGTATCGAATAAATCCCAAGTGCTTGCAAAACTTCACACTCTTTGAGGATTTCATCCAGACTCATTTGATAGACGCCCGGCATTGATGCTACTTCGGTTTTAATCCCCTCACCCGGTTTTACAAAAAGCGGATAGATAAAATCATCAGCACGAACATACGTTTCACGTACAAGTGCTCTAAGATGAGGATTCATGCGTGTTCTGCGTAAACGATCCATAATGAGGCTCCGATATAAAAATAAAGGAAAGATTGTACCTCCACTATGATTAATAAACCATTTTTTCAGAAACGGACATTATAATGACGCTAATGAAAACAACACCTATTTTTGAAAAATCCGACATTGCCAATCTGCCGACTAAATATGGACACTTTAAAGTTCGTGCCTATAAAGAAGGAACTCAAGAGCATCTTGCGATCTTTACAGACAACTTTGAAAAGAATGAAGCTCCGTTGGTACGTATCCATTCTCAATGCCTTACCGGTGATACATTTGGAAGCATCAAATGCGACTGCAACAATCAGCTAAACAAAGCGCTCGAACTGATTGCCAAAGAGGGTGGCCTCATTATCTATCACGCACAAGAGGGGCGCAATATTGGTCTGCTGAACAAGCTTAATGCTTATGCTCTCCAAGATCATGGGCGCAATACCATTGAAGCCAATATTGAGCTTGGATTCCAGGCAGATCAAAGGACCTATGATGTTGTTCGTGAAATATTCAACGACTTTGGACTGACAAAAATTCGGCTTCTTACGAATAATCCTGCCAAGGTATTGGTTGTTGAGGGCTTAGACGTCGAAATAGTCGAACGTATCCCTGTTATTATCGATTCAAATCCCTACAACGAGGGATATTTAAAAACAAAAAAAGATCATATGGGGCACTTTCTTGACTAATTTGCACCGTTTAATGCAAGAACAAAATATTAGTGTCAATGAACGTTTTTATGACTATGCTCAACAATACAAAGAGCTCTTGAACAAATGGAATAAAGTTCATAATCTTACAGGTGCCAAAACACCTGCACAAATTGACGAATTTATCGTTGATGCCATTGCCCCTATCACCTTCCTTCCTCCTGTAGAAAAAGCCATGGATATCGGTACAGGAGCCGGATTTCCCGGAATGATACTTGCAATGGGAATGCCTGACACCCACTTTACCCTCGTAGAACCTTTGGCAAAACGTGCCAGTTTTTTACAGTTTGTTAAAGCCGATTTGGGTCTTGAAAATGTAGAAGTAAAATCGGTTCGTGTCCAACAGTTACCATCACAGCCTTATGATCTAATAACCTCTCGTGCCGTAACTGATACGACAATGCTTTTGCAACTTTCTGAACCTTTTCGTCACAAAGGATCCCTTTTACTCTTTTACAAAGGGGAAAAGGTATATGATGAAGTGAATAAACTCTCAAACTATAAAATTATTGAAATGGTCAACCGCCATTATCTTCTAATCGAGTCATAAACATGTTATTTAAACTTTTATTACTGGGTGGTTTTATCACTGTTGTCTATTACGCTTTTTTTAATAAAAAAAGCCTTCCTAATCCCAATAAAGAGAACCATAAACCTGAAGAACCGATGATTGCATGTGCAAAGTGCGGAACCTACGCAGATATCAAAGAAACATTTATACGTGACGGTTATTACTATTGTTCACGTGAATGTATGGAGGCATAATATGATACTTTTCGGCCATCCCCTGCTTTCCTCAGAGCGTTTTTATCATATAGAATCAATCGAAGCGATCGCGAAAACTCCTTCTAATTCGATTATTGCCCTCTTTTTTGGGCCACAGAATCTTGATCTCATTGCTTATTTGCAAACCAATAAAATCCGTTTTGCGTTGTATGTAGCCTCAATCACCGAAGCGGTATTGGCAGAAAACATGAATGCTAATTATTTATTGGTTCATCCAAAAGTAGGTCAAGAAATTCAAAAAGTAGCGGAGCATTATATGTTTGATGCAAAGGTTCTAGGCTATATTGATCAGGAAGAACAGCTTGAAAAGCTGATAGAGATGCGTCTCGACGGTGCTATTTTTATTGAAGCGATTGTAAAAATTACGTCGTAAATTTCGCTCGTCCTGAGCCTGTCGAAGGATTATTTCATGGTTCGACAAGCTCACCACGAACGGTTTCTACCCACTCTCGCTTCAAATCTTTATCCAAACACGCCAGGATTTCATATCCTATCGTCCCAACCGCTTTTGCATACTCATTGGCATCATTAAAAATCAACAGCTCATCAGCATCAGTTGAAAATGCGGCACTGTCCATGGATATACGACCGCGCAGAGCAATCCCATCAGGAGTCACGTATCGGTTCGAAGCCAAGCGATCCAAACCGTTGGCGTAACCCAAATCATAGGTGGAGACAACCTCATCACATTGGGCTTCATAAATACCGTTGTACCCTACCCTCTGACCTGCCTTAAGTGTACGCGTAGCAATTTTATCTCCTACCAAAGAAAGTACCGGTTTTAATGCAGGCTGTAAAAGCGTAACATCCATCTGCAAACATCCGTACAATGCAATGCCGATACGGACCATGTCGTCTTCACACTGAGATGATCGAAATGTACCTGCTGAATTGGAGATATGAAAACGTACATTCCATCCCTGTTTTTTCGCTGATTTTACTGCTTTTTCTTTAAGACCATCAAAGGCTCTGCGCTGCCAAAACCACTCTGAACTCAGAGTATCGGCACTCTTGAAATGACTCATAATACCAACACACTCAAGCCCCTGATCAGCCATACGCTTGAACGCTTTTTCCAAATCGTCGATTGCAATACCATGACGGTGCATTCCCGTATCGATTTTGAGTTCAACACGCGTTCCTTTTGGAAACTTCTCAATAGATTCAAGGGTATTGATAACATAACGAAAATTAGCATTGCCTACACCCGGAAAATCAGCCAAAATCAAAACAGTTTCAAAATACTGTGCAATTTCAAGCGCTTCGGATTCCAGTCGGACCACCGCTTGGGTAATCCCGTATTGGGATGCTGCTTGAGCAATTAAAACGGCTCCATGACCATATGCATTGTCTTTTAAGACCACGGCTATTTTATCTTTTGCACCAACTTGCTGTGCGATAATGTCAAGATTAGAATAAAGGGCCTCGCGGCTTAATTTTATAGTTCCCATTTAAATATTATATTGTAAGGTCACTTAATGCGCTACTTTCCTGCCGAATTCGAACCCCAAAGTTTTGTCCAACTCATTTTCCCCCATCCTCAAAGCGACTGGGCACCCTATCTCGAAGAGGCACGTGCCACTTTTGTGAATATCGCCAATGCGGTAGCAAAATATCAGCCATGTTTGATTATCTGTGATGACGTTGAAGTTGTCAAAAGCTATTTTACCGATCTCACCGATCTCATCTTCATCTCGTATCAAACCGATGATACCTGGGCGCGTGATTGCAGTGCTTTAAGTATCATCGACGAAGATGAAGATGAAGCGCTGCTGTTGGATTTTACATTTACCGGATGGGGTGGAAAATTTGATGCATCACGAGACAATGCGATGAGTTCATCCATCGCAAAAGCATACGGTGCTCCTATGCAAAAAATCGATCTTATTTTAGAGGGTGGCGGAGTCGAGACAAACGGAAACGGATCACTGCTCACCACTGCAGAGTGTCTGCTCAATCCCAACCGAAACCCACATATGAATAAAAAGCAAACCGAAACGATGCTCAAAAAAGAGTTTGGCGTGGAACAAATTTTATGGCTCAATCATGGCTATCTTGCAGGCGATGACACCGACAGTCACATCGACACATTGGCTCGCTTTATCGACATCGATACGATCATGTATGTCAAATGTGACGATAAAAACGATGAGCACTACGAAGCCCTCAAAAAAATGGAAGAAGAGCTGCAAGCCTTTCGCGACGTTGAGGGAGAGCCGTTTGAACTCATAGCTTTACCGATGTGTTCTCCTGTATTTTACGATGGTGAACGTCTCCCTGCAACGTATGCCAATTTTTTGATTATCAACAATGCGGTTTTACTGCCTGTCTATAACGATATTCATGATGCTCAAGCGATTGCGATTTGTGAAAAAGCGTTTCACGGGCGTGACATCATCCCCATAGACTGCTCCGTTCTTATCCGTCAACATGGTTCACTGCACTGCGTCACAATGCAATTTCCCGAAGAGGTATCACTAAGAGTTGACTGAAAGGCCTCGCTTAACACAAATGTAACACTTCTTTTGTAGTATTCCTCCATATATATCAAAGGAATACCAGCATGAATAAATTCTCTCTGCTCTCATTGGCCGCCATCGCAGCGCTTGCCTCTGAGCCCGTAGCCATTCAAAAGATCACTGTTGAAGGTGATGCACCATCGTCAGATATTTCCGCTCAAGAACTTGCGGCAACAAAATCAAAAACAATGAAAGGTGATACTGCATCTATTCTAGATGATATACCAGGAGTAAGTGTATACAAAACCGGAGGCAGTGCCTCATTACCTGTTATTCACGGAATGGCGGATGACCGTGTCAAAATTGACATTGACGGAATGACGATCACATCAGCATGTCCAAATCACATGAATCCAGCTCTCTCTTATATCGATACGACTAAACTTGAATCAATCGAAGTGATGGCAGGAATCACCCCTGTTAGCGCAGGTGGTGACAGTATCGGTGGAACCATTATGGTTAAATCAAAAAATCCTGTTTTTGCCAATACAGCTGGTGAAGTGCTTATCGGAGGAGACATTTCAAGTTTTTATCGCAGTAATGCCCAAGCACGAGGTGCTTCTGTAAATGCAACCGCTGCAAATGATAAAATCAGTGTTAACTATGCTGCTTTTGCTGAAAAAGCAGATAATTATAAAAACGGAAATGGTGCAGAGGTAAAAGCCACACGCTATCAACAACAAAATCATACCGCAACCATCGCCTATAAAGTGAGTTCTGATGATGTAATTGCACTTAAAATGACACAAACCAATGCAGACTACATCGGATTTCCAAACCAATACATGGATATGTTGGGAAATAAATCAACCTCAGGAAATTTTAGCTATAAAGGAAAACTTGCTGGACTTTTAGTTGATGCGAATGCATACAAGCAAAATACCGATCACTATATGAATAAAATCATAGCAGATCGTTGGTCTGGTATTGGTAATATTCCAAATATGCCAATGTATACGGAAGCAAAAGAAAGCGGTGCAAATCTAAAATTCACCTTGCCGTATAGTTCGGAGCAAATCTTTAAATTTGGTGCCGATTATAACCGCTATCGTCTCAATGACTGGTGGCCAGCTGATACGGTCAACAATATGGCTGGTATGAGTCCAAATACTTTTTGGAATATTAATAATGGTCAACGAGATCGATTTGGCATATTTGCCGAAGCACATTCACAATGGAGTGCAAAACTTTCATCCATTCTAGGTGTACGATATGACAGAGTAATGATGGATACGGATGATGTCGTAGGATATAACAATGCAAACAACAATCCAATTGACGCAGCGTATTTTAATGCTCTTGATCACAAAAAAATTGATAACAATTATGATATTACAGCTTCTGGAAAATATGAGTACAATGATTTAACCGATATTGAATTCGGATTTGCTCGCAAAACCCGCTCACCCAATATCTATGAGCGCTTTGCATGGGCAGGTATGTCTGGTACTTATAACAATCCGATCCGTATGGATATGCGCATGATCAATTGGTTTGGTGATGCTAATGGTTACGCTGGGAATCTTGACCTAAAACCTGAAGTAGCAAATACCGTTAGTGCAACATTATCTCTTCATGACGCTGCTGAAAAAAATTGGGGCTTAAAACTGACACCATACTATACAAAAGTAAAAGACTTTATCGATATCAGATTGGTCAACACTTTTGGTGGCATCAACTATTTTCAATTTATGAATGCCGATGCCCATCTCTTTGGAGCCGATCTGTCTGGATATAGTATACTCTCCGATACAGCCGAAAACGGTGTAGTAACATTAAAAGGTTCACTCGACTATACGCGTGGATTTCGCGATAATGGTGGATCACTTTACCACATGATGCCGCTTCACGCCAAAGTATCCCTCAATCGTGTTTCCGGTGCATGGAGCAATGGAATCGATATTGAAGGTGTTGCTAAAAAAGAATCTGTTGACACATTACGCAAAGAGCCGATGACTCCAGGCTACGCATTGGTTGATTTACGTACCGGATATACATGGTCAAAACAATTGAATATGGATTTTTCTGTGACGAACCTCTTTAACCACGCATACGCACTTCCACTTGGCGGAGTTGATGTTGTTAACAATACTGCAAATACCTACACGCCACTTCAAGGTATGGGTCGCTCATTCAACGCTGCGCTAAACTACAAATTCTAATACCTTCCCCCTCGGGGAAACCCGAACCTCTTAAAACGCTTTGACTTTAAATGTCTCTTTATCCACATAATAGGTATTTTGAAAATCTAAAACTTTAGGTTTTAACGGTTTCGTGCGCATTTGTTCATTGAATATTCGATCAAGCTTGCTGCGAATCGCGACAAATTGACGATGTTCTTTACCCGTAAAGCCTTCTGTTTTTTTCTTCATAACACTCAAAGGATTAATCGGTGTACTTCCATCATACATCCCAAAATGCAAATGCGGTCCCGAGGACAATCCGCTTGATCCGACGTAACCGATAATATCTCCCTGCTTCACTTTTGTACCGGTATGAATCCCTTTTTTAAACCCTTTTTGATGCGCATACAAACTCGTAAGTCCATTGGAATGGCGGATTTTAATCGTTTTTCCATACCCATTTGAATATCCGGCAAACGAAACTCTTCCTTCTCCCGTTGCCAAGATCTGCGTCCCGGGACGGGCGCCAAAATCAACTCCCACATGGGCACGGTAACGGTGTAAAACAGGGTGATAGCGCCGTTTTGTGAAACCCGAAGTTATCCGTGCATTACGAATGGGCAGTTTAAAAAGAAACTTTTCAAACTGTGCCCCTTTGGCATCATAATAGCGTCCATCCGTATGTTTATAAACGGCGTAACGTTTACCTGCAATTTCGATCATAGCCCCTGAAACTTCAGGCATCGAAAAATGTTTTCCCAAACGGTATTTTTGCTCGTATACAATCACCAAAGGATTGCCCGGTTTAATGTCTTTTTTGAAATTGACTCGACCTTTGAACATTTTCACAAAACGTGATGCCAAATTGATAGAACCGGTAGCCTTGAGGATATCATCATACGGAGCAGTTTTAATTTCTGTGTACAAGACCTCACGATAGGTTTTACTGATAATAGGAACAACCTGCATTTTGTACCGTTTTTTGGGTGTAAGATAAATCTGAAGCTGTAACTCGTCATTAATAGGAATCAAAATTTGTTCGATGATATTTTTGTCACTGACAAGCATCTGACACTTTGCGTGGAAAGGGATGTCTTCGGTCAGCTTCTGATCTTCTTTATCAAGCTTGTAAAACAGCGACAAAGGAAGTTTCTTACGCTCTAAAAAGGTTAAAAAACTTTCACCATTATTCCATTTAAAAGGCTTTACCGTAGAACCGAATAAAAACAGGGGCAACAACAGCAACAGCACAAATCGACCCATCTTTATCCTTAATTCACTCTCGTGTTTAAAAGCAACACGTATATCGACGAAAATCATAGCAAAAATTCTGTTTACAAAGACTCTCTTGGCTATAATCTGTCTCATTTACAATGACAAAGGTTACCATCATGCGCATTTTATTTTTATCTCTTTTATGTATGGGGATACTTCAAGCCTCACCTATTTCTACTCCTCTTCTTGATACCAATGAAAACAGCGGAAGCATTCAAGCATCTCAATTAAAAGTAGGGATGAGCGGCTTTATCATTCGCCATTTTGATGATAAGCACAGCAGTATCATTGCCAATATGCGCGTATCTGAAATTAACACCGATACCAATCGTGCCCTCATCGACATTTCACCCTATGATGGTTTGCGTCAAAACTTTTTACCAAGCGGAAAGTGGAAAGCAAAAACTAACGATGAAGTGGTCGTTGCGTACGACTACGAACGAGCATTATTAATTGCTCCCAATGTTGATACCTATAATACCCTTACTAAAAGTATTCCTAATATTGAATGGGTTCATCCGGACACGTTTGCTACATACCTCTCTCACGAAGGACATCCTACCCCTCTTGTTAAAGATTTTCACAATTTTTGTACTGCCAATTCTGTAGGCTTGCTCTACGTACAAAGTTCAGATATCCTTTTTACTCTTGATTGCAAAAACTTTGCGCTGTTAGAAACTGCTACGACCCCTGACCTTAAAAAAGAGTCTATGACCCCATTTTATACACGTGCTCCTAAAATACGTGCTAATTGGTTCGGAACGGGAAGTTCACGCCTTGACGACTATGAGTCCTACTATCTTGAAGAAATTGCTTTAAATAATTCAAAAAACAAAGAGTTATATAAACTCTACAAAGCTAAATTTAGTGAAAAAAGCGCACTATTGCGTAATTTTGATATCAAGGATTAATGATGCTTCCAGCCGGTGCACTTGACTTTTTTACTGGACTAATAGGGCGTGAGAATGTATACAGCGATAAAGCCCATTTGATCGCGTACTCCTATGACGCAACCCGTGAACGTTTTGAACCTGATGCCGTTTTGTTTCCCCGAAACGAGCAAGATGTCAGTGATATTTTAAAATACTGCAACGAGCACCGTATCGTTCTCGTCCCTCGTGGTGCAGGAAGCGGGTTTACAGGAGGTGCACTGCCTGCAAACGGGGGTATTGTTCTTGGTTTTGAAAAACACATGAACAAGATCTTAGAGATCGATATGCAAAACATGGTCGCCATCGTCCAACCGGGTGTCATCAACATGGAGCTCCAGCGTGCCGTCGAAGAAGTGGGACTTTTTTATCCGCCTGATCCTGCCAGCCAAGAGTACTCCACCATTGGCGGAAATGTCAACGAAAATGCAGGGGGAATGCGCGCAGCCAAATACGGCATCACCAAAGACTACGTCATGGCGATTCGTGCGGTTTTACCCAACGGAGACATTATCAAAGCAGGCAAACGCACCATCAAAGACGTCGCAGGCTATAACATCGCAGGTATCTTGATCGCATCGGAGGGAACACTGGCGGTGACCACCGAAGTAACGCTCAAACTGTTGTCAAAACCTAAAATGACAAAAACCGCCATGGGTATTTTCCCAACGGTCAATGAAGCGATGGAAGCGGTCTATAAAACGATGAGCAGCGGTGTCACCCCTGTTGCAATGGAGTTTTTGGACAATCTTTCCATCCGTGCTGTTGAGCAAACCTATCACAAAGGGCTCCCGATCGAAGCAGGAGCGATTTTGGTCACCGATGTTGACGGAAACCTCGAAGACGATCTTGACTTTCAGTTGGGACAAATCAAAAAAGTATTCGAAGAAAACGGATGCAGTGATTTTAAAATTGCCCAAAACAAACAAGAAGCAGCCGATTTATGGTTTGCACGCCGAAATGTCAGCCAGTGCATATCGGTGTACGGCTCAAAAAAAATCAACGAAGACGTTACCGTCCCCCGCTCAGCCCTGCCTGAACTGCTCGAAAAGTTCTATGCGATAGGCGATAAATACAATATTACAATCCCTTGTTTCGGTCATACCGGAGATGGCAATGTCCATACCAATGTCATGGTCAATGGAAAAGATCCTGAACAAGTGAAGATTGGCTACAAAGCAATTGAAGAAGTTTTTCAAGCAACCATTGATCTAGGCGGAACGCTCAGCGGGGAACACGGAATTGGCCTCTCCAAAGCTCCTTATATGTCCATGGCATTTACCCCCGAAGAGATGGCACTGTTTCAGTCTATTAAGAGCGCATTCGATCCCAACAATATTTTGAATCCTTTTAAGATGGGGCTTCACTAAAAAATGAAAATCAAAGCAGCGATCAAACATCTAAAGCTTTTTGTTCTAATGATGTTTGATCGTGATATAACGCTTTACGCATCCAGCCTAAGCTTCTATACAATCTTTACCGTCGTCCCTTTGCTTATTATCTCTTTGAGTCTCATTGCTAACGTTCCGGTATTTAGTGAACAATACAGTAAAATCCAAATTTTTATTTTTGACAGTATCATGCCGGTTCAAACGGCTGCCATCGCAGGCTATCTCGAATCATTTTTCAAAAACTCGGTTCAGCTGGGGGTTATCGGTTTTGCAACAATGGTAGTCTCTTCTTTGTTGTTTTTTCAGAATTTTGAACACATTGTCGGAAAAATATTTAAATCACAACAGCGTGGCATCTGGGAGTCCATTACCACCTACTGGACACTCATCACCCTCACTCCAATCGTTTTGATCGCTTCCATGAGTCTTGAAGCGTATCTCCAATCCCATATGAGCGGGATTGCCCTCAACGCCCTTTCCCTTTTCCCCTTTTTACTGCTATGGGGAATCTTTTTTCTGGTCTATAAAATCGCTGTCAATGCCGACATATCTCCCAAAGCAGCCGCGATTAGCTCGTTTGTTGTGGCGTTGGTATGGGGAATGGCAAAAAACAGTTTTGTCCAATACGTTTTTTACAACAAAACCTACGCAACTATGTATGGCTCGTTTTCAGCATTGATCTTTTTCTTTTTATGGATTTATCTCTCGTGGATCATTGTCATCTACGGGATGAAGTTATGCTATTTGATAAACCGCGCCTATCAACGTAGCGCTGCCCAAAATGCCCAAAGCCAAAAACGCGAGCTTGAAACGCATCGCGGCAATGGCCAGCACAATACTTAGCACCCCAGCAACCATTGGTATGCTCACTGTGTGCATATCGCCCTCATTAAAAAGCGCTATTAAATAAGGGTCAAAAAAATTCCCCCATGGTGTCAGATGCAATGCCAAAACAGCCGGGTAATAGAGATTAAAAAGCAGTGCCAGCGGAATCGATCCTATGTGCCAAAATCCAAATGTTCCAAAAATAGCCAATGAAATCGGAAGCATCACGAGATAACACCATATATGAAGAGCCAAAAATATCTGCCAAGGCTTCCAGTGTTCGTAATAGCGAACAAAAATAAAAATACTCAGCACTCCAAAAGAGGAGAACCAAAATCCCAATGCAAAAAAGAGTTTAGGAAAGAACGCCAACAAAATTCCAATGGCAATTAAAAGCGTTTGGAAAGAGACAATTTTTATCCCCCGATCGTACAAAAAATACCCCACAGCAATCATCCCAAACGACCGTACCATCGGCGGTATAAATTCTAAAGCCCATAAATAAAAAAATAACAGTCCCAAGACGATAAAAAAAAGATCACGATTGCCATGACGATACGGAAAGTAACGATTTTGAAACCATCGGTACGATGGGCGCAAAAAGAAAAAGGCAATCAAGCTCAGTATCCCAAAATGGTATCCGCTAATAGAGAGAATATGACTAAGACCCATAGCTCCTACCAAGGTTTGCAATTCCTGACTCATCGGCGTTGCTACAAAAAGTGCCCCGTAAAGTTCTTTCATCCATTGATCTTCATGGACTTGCGCAATGGTACGGTACCAATGTTCTTTGAGACTCAATAGTGGATAAACCTCATGAATACTTCCGCGAGAGCGAAATCCTTTGAGATAATCTAAAAAAGAAACTTTCGCCACTTGCAGTTCGACCAATACTTCTCGCCCTCTAAGATCACGCAGATTGGGGCTCATGACACATCGGCAAAGCGATCCGTTCTCCAAACGCAGCTTCATCGAGGTTTTGGGCTGATCGTTAATGAGCCGTACTTCTTGATCGATCACTTGGGCACGAACCAACGGATCATCAAAATGGGTGAATTGTTGAAATTGGGTGTATTCCCAGCTCAAAGAAAGCGAAGCGATTAAAAGAAGAAAGAGGACAAAGAAAGAGCCGCTTTTACGATCGAAAAGCTCAACACTCTCTAATTTAGACACTAAATAATCGGCATGGAAAAGTTATCATCTCCCACATCCATAACTGCAGGTTTCATGTCGATACTTTCATACACAATCTGTGCCGCACCAAATGTCGGCTTATCCACAAAACGGGTGAATTTTTTCTGGAACATCAGCTTTACATGCCCTGTGGGACCATTACGCTGTTTACCGATGATAATTTCGGCTTCTTCCTCTTCTTTTTCCACGTACTTGGAGATAAACTCTTTGCCCGAAGCAATGGCGTCTTTTTCCCGCTCTTTTTCCTCTTTATAGAGATACACATCATTTCTATAAACAAAGAGGATGATATCGGCATCCTGCTCAATCGATCCCGATTCACGAATATCACTGAGCATCGGACGTTTATCCGAGCGTGACTCGAGTGAACGGTTCAGCTGTGAAAGAGCAACGATTGGGATTTCGAGTTCACGTGCAAGCATTTTAAGTCCGCGTGAAATTTCACTTACCTCTAGGTGACGATCTTTCCCACCTGTACCGTTCATAATCTGGAGATAGTCGATGACAGCCAGTTCGATCTCGGGATGGCGGCTTTTGAGTTTACGCAATTTTGAACGAAGTTGATTGATGTTCAACGAACCGTGATCATCCACAAAAAGTTTACTGTGCTTCATCTTGTCCACAGCATCATTGAGCCGCTTGTACTCCTCAGGATTCATATCCCCCAAACGCAAACGCTGCAGCTGTATCGAGGTCTGAACACTTAACAGTCTGAGCATCAATTGTTCAGCCGGCATTTCCAGAGAGAAAAAAGCAACCCCTTTTCCCTTTTCAAGCAAATTTTGGATCATGTTCAGAGCAAAGGAGGTTTTCCCCATCGCAGGACGCGCCGCAACGATGACCAAATCCCCTTTACCAAAACCGGTCGTCATTTTATTAAGCTCCGCAAATCCGGTATCGACACCCACCAAAACCGCATCTCCGCGTTCACGCATCTCTTGGATGTACGCCATCGTATCTTCGGTAATTTTTGGAGCATCTTTAAAATCAGTGGCCGTTGAGTTTTGGGTAATCTCATAGAGCTTTTTTTCCACCAAATCAACCACATCGGCACCGCAGAGATCTTCACTCATGGTGACACGCTTGATCTCCGTTGTGAGTGTCAGAAGATGGCGTTTCATCGCCTTGTCTTTGATCTCCTGTACGTAAGCCGTTGTGTTGGAAATCGGATTGGCTGTAAGGATATCCACCATAACCCGTTCATCGAACTTTTGACGACCCGTTAGCTCTTTTTTAACAAATTCTTCATCAATCGGGAGATCACGATGGGCAAGCGAGAGCATCGAGCGAAAAATCTCTTGATGCGCTGCGAGATAAAAATCTTCCGGTGTTAATACCGCTTCAAACTCATCAAACTGTGCAGGATCAAAAATGATCGAGCTGAGGACTGAGCGTTCAAAGGCTAAATTGTAAAGGGATTCTTCCACTTTAATCCTCTTCCTGAGCCATTTTTTCGACCTCTGCTACAAAACGGTCCACCAGCTCATCCTCATCCAGACGTGCGACCACTTCCCCTTTGACCATGACCAAACCCGAGCCTTTTCCATAGGCGATCGCCACATCGGCATGTTTCGCTTCACCGATGGCATTGACTACGCACCCCATGACTGAAATATCCAGCGGTTTTTTGATGTGCTTTGTCCGCTCTTCGATGACCGCAACCGCAGAAACCAAATCCGCTTCGATGCGCCCACACGTAGGACAGGAGATAATATTTACTCCATCTTTTGCCGCACCGCTGTCTTTGAGTATTGCGCGCCCTACTTTGATCTCTTCTTCGAGTTCTCCCGTGATCGAAACGCGCATCGTATCACCGATCCCATCAAGCAACAGCGCCCCAAGACCGATCGCACTTTTGATCGTCGCATGAAAAATCGTCCCTGCTTCCGTCACACCCAGATGAAA
>JAMCPS010000040.1 GCA_023379705.1 Campylobacterota bacterium | reverse complement strand
TAAAAGATAGTTTGAAAGGGTTGAAGTGTTTTATTATAGAAAAATTACGAGGAGAATAACCCCAAAGGGTCATTAAAAGTATTACCAACCGCGAACGACACCGTGACAGGCCGTACAGGCATTTACAAGCTCAGAATACGATTGACTTGCTTTTGAAAATTGTTTCTTTTCGACAGCTTTCAATAAATTGGTAGAAGCAGTATTAATGCGTTTTGATGCATTTAGCGCCACATTACTGAGATGTTGTTTCTCTTTTGGAAGAAATTTTTTAGTTTCATCCATATTATTAAAAAGGGTATTTGCAGCATGAATTGCATCAACCCCCTCCTTGATCAATACAGGATTGTTATACAAGAATCCCTTTTGCACATTACTCAATCCATTTTCCATATCGCGCATTGTTTGAACCAAGGTAGTAGTGTTTGCCATAGCAACACTACTCAATACGCACATCAGTGCTAATTTTGTCCATACTTTCATCATCTTAATGAACTTCCGACCAAATTTTACGTTTCCACAAATAAGCAAGGATTGCAAATACAAAAGTATAAAGCATTACCCAAAGGCCAACGCTTTCACGTTCGGCTTTTTTCGAATCTCCTGTTTCTTCCATATAAGTGATTACTTCTTCTTGCGCTTTTTCACTCAATCCTACGCGTGGCATGGATGTTCCCGCCAATAACAATTGAGGATCATTGATAAAGCCGTGCAAATAATGCTCTTGGCGACTTTTGATATATTGAGACAAGTCAGGTGGAGTTGCGCCCATGTATGTTTTAATAGCATCTTTTGGCGTTGTGGCTTCAGCCTTCGCATAACTCATCGAGTGACAACGTCCACATGCAGCATCGTATGTTGCTTTTGGTGCATCTTTCTCCGCCACTTTTGGAGAAACTGACTGCATATACGCCACAACATCCATAATCTCTTGAGCAGACATCCAATTGTAAGAAGGCATTGGGAATGCTTTTGCTCCTCCTGCTGGATATTTATGACTCAGGTGCATGGCGCTAACCGGATCAAAAATAAAGTTTGCCAAATAGTTTTTGTCATAAATACGGCCCGCACTGCTCAAATCAGGCGGAACAACACCATAAGCTGCTGCTGCATCGGTATCAAGCATTGTTTTTGCATAACCTGCTGCTTCCATGGAATGACATGCAATACAGTTGGCCTCCACTAGAACTTTACCGTTATCTACATTTCCTGCAAGAGAGGTATCAACATTTTTCAAATCTTTAAATCCGAAATCAGCGGCTTTTACCTCAGGGTGCATAATGTGATGTGCATACGGTTCAATCCCATAATAGGTAATACCGACGAGAGCCGCAATAATCGCTAATATTTTCAACTCTTTCATTATTTGCCCCCTACTTTTTTAGCTTCTGCTTTGGTAATAAACGGCAACGCAATAAACAATGCCAAGAACGTCATTGATGAAGCAAAACCAACCCATGCATTTGCACCAGTCGGAGGTAATTTACCATAGACCGTAAGAACAATCAAATCTAGCATCAAAAACCAAAACCAGTATTTAAAATACGGACGTTGATTTGCTGGTTTGACCATTGGAGAACGGTCCAACCATGGTAAAACAAAGAAAACACCTTGAGCAACTGCGAAGGCAATAAGACCTAATGATTTACCAGAAATTCCCGCGATTTCAAAAAAGAATCCACGCAACACTTCATAACTCCACAAGAAATACCATTCAGGGTAGATATGTGCCGGAGTTTTAAGACCATCGGCTTTATCAAAGTTCACCGGGTCCATCGCGAAATCGTAATGGAAGAACACCAAATAAAAGAAAAAGACAAAAAAGACACCCAATACAAAAAAGTCTTTAGACAAGAATACAGGCCAAAAAGGGACTACTTTAGAGTTTTTCTTATCACCTGCAAGATATTTTTCGGCTTCTTTATCAAAATCAAAGAACTCACCCTCTTCATTATTTACATGCGGAAAACGAAGTGCATAAAAGTGCAGTACGATAGCACCGATAATGGCAAGAGGAACCAACAATACATGCAACATAAAGAAGCGGGTAAGCGTAGAGTCAGAAACATAGAAGTTACCACGAATCCATACCACCAAATCGCCGCCGACCAAAGGAACTCCACCGAAAATTTCAGTAATAACGTACGCTGCCCAATAGCTCATCTGTCCCCATGGAAGCATGTATCCGCTGAACCCTTCTGCTGAGAAAAGGACAAACAGCAACATCCCCGAAATCCAGATCATTTCACGCCCTTTTTTATAAGAGCCATAATAGATACCGGTAAACATATGAATGTAGATAATCAAAAAGACAACCGAAGCGCCCACGGCATGAATGTGTCGAAAGAGCCATCCGTAGCCGACTTCTTGCATAATTGTGTAGTTGACACTGTCAAATGCCATGTTAACATCCGGTTTATAGTACATTAAAAGGAAAATTCCCGAAACCACTAATATAGTAAACATAACGGTCAATAAAACACCCATAGCCCATAAAAAGTTGATGTTTTTAGGGATCCAATATTCCGTCATCATCACTTTAACAAATTTATCAATGCCTAAACGTTGATCAAACCATTCGTACATCGAATCTGCTTGCTTGAACTCTGCCATCTTATGCTCCTCCTGCTTTTGCCATCATAGCTTTATATTCAGGGCCTTCTTCACCCAAAACGAGGGTTGTACCATTGATTTTAAAGGGAGGCAGATCAAGGGGACGTGGAGGCGGTCCAAATTTTTGTACACCGGCTAATGTAAATTCTCCACCGTGACACGCACATTTGAAATCTTTTTCGTCGCAGCGATACGCAGGAATACAACCCAAATGGGTACACAATCCAATCATAACTGAGTAATAATGTTCCCCTACCTTTACACTGCGTCCATCTGTCGGCTTCATATCTTCAGTGTATTTAAGGATAAAAATTGGTTTACCGCGCCAAACAGCGATTTCTAACTTATTTGCTTCAAGAGTTGACACATCAACAGTTGTAAAACCGGCAGACATAACACTTGGAAGTGGATCCCATGTTTTTTTCATCGCGATCAGTGAGGCAACTCCACCCACTGCAGCAACCGCACCAAAGGCTTTACCGACGAACCCTCTTCTGCTTTCATCTATCATATTATTCTCTCTTAAGTTTAGAATTTAATAGCCCATTATAAGAAAAAAACGTTTAATTTAGGCTAAATTAAAGGTTTTATTAACTAATTTTATAACTTTTTGATCTGATTGTGACAACTTGCTATACATACACTTCTAGAAGGAAATTTACTTCCCTTGCAAACGAAGCTATATCTTTATCTGTTTCGTTGTGCCATTTTGATGTAAATTTGTAAAATATCCAATGCGGCAGGGGTCATTCCGCTGATTTGCGACGCGGCTTGAAGTGTAGGAGGATTGAATTTTCCCAATTTATCGACGATCTCGTTTGAAAGTCCCGAAACAGAAGCGAAATCAAAATCTTCAGGAATAGCAATGTGCAGCATTTTTGACATACGCTCAATATCGTCGCTTTGTTTTTCAACGTATCGGGCGTATTTCGCTTCGATGAGAATCTGCTCTTGGATATAGGGATCAAGTGTTGCGAAACTCGGAATGAGTTTTACCAACTTATCGAGCTCAAAACTTTTGCGGGATACCAGCTGTGTACCGTTGAGTTTATCACTGATACGCTCTTCATCAATCGATTCCAAAAATGCCAAGAACTCTTTATTGGGCGTATAAATTGTCTCTTCGAGAAGTGCCAATCCTTCGTCAATCTGACGACGTTTTGTTTCGATTTGCTCCATTTGAGCATCGCTAATAAGTCCTAACGCATGACCATAGCGGCCTAAACGCAAATCGGCTGTCTCTTCACGTAACAGCAAGCGGTACTCCGCACGGGAGGTAAACATGCGATACGGCTCTTTGGTCCCCTTGGTTACCAAATCATCGATTAATACCCCGATATAGGCTTCATCACGACGCAAAACCAAAGGCTCTTTTCCTTGCAACGACAATGCCGCATTTATTCCCGCCATCATCCCCTGCGCTGCTGCCTCTTCATACCCCGTTGTTCCGTTGATCTGTCCTGCGAGATAGAGATGTTTTACTTTTTTAGTCTCAAGCGTGTGACGCAGCTCAGTAGGGTCCACATAGTCATACTCAATCGCATATCCGTAACGTACAATCTTTGCATTTTCCATACCGTGAACTGAATGGATCATTTGACGCTGAACATCGGGTGGCAGTGACGTACTCATCCCATTGATATAGCACTCGGTATTTTCGGCTGTTTGCGGTTCGATAAAGAGATGATGGCGATCTTTGTCTCGAAAACGGTTTACTTTGTCTTCGATACTGGGACAATAACGAGGACCTACCCCCTCAATCTGACCTGTAAAAAGGGGTGCACGGTGAAAATTTCCCTCAATCAGATTATGGGTATCTTCATTCGTATAAGCAATATAACATGGTAATTGCTTCTTGGTTCGTGCAAATTCCTCACGATTGGTGCGAAAACTAAAAGGATTGGGAATCTCATCCCCCCCTTGTTCCTCCATCACGGAAAAATCAATAGACGAGCTATCGACGCGTGGACATGTTCCCGTTTTAAGACGTCCTACATTCAATCCCGCTTCCCGTAATGAATTAGTAAGTCCTTTGGCTGAAAATTCTCCAAAACGCCCAGCTTCTTGACGTGTTTCACCGATATGTATCATCCCATTAAGGAATGTTCCCGTCGTAATAATCACACGACGCGCTTTGTACTCATTGAACAAATCGGTACGCACCCCTACGACAGTATTTTCTTCAAGTATCAAAGAATTTACAGTCTCTTGGATCAAACTAAGATTAGGAGTAGTCAAAATTTTATTACGGGCAATGACGCGATAACGGTCTATATCAATCTGCGCACGGCTTCCGCGAACCGCTGGCCCTTTGGTAATATTGAGAATGCGAAATTGGATACCTGCATCATCGGTGAGCAATCCCATCTCTCCACCAAGAGCATCGAGTTCTCGCACCAAATGCCCTTTTGCCAAACCGCCAACGGCTGGATTACAGCTCGTAGCTCCCACTTGTTCAGCCAAAATTGAGATCATCAGGGTCTGTTGGCCCATTCGCGCACAGGCAAGTGCCGCTTCGATTCCTGCGTGTCCACCACCAACTACGATAACGTCATACGTCATGATTGCTTCTTTAAAAGTAAATTATTAGTGTAATTATAACCTTCATTGTTGAAACCTATAAAAAGAAAAAATCTCATCCTAAAGCTTAAAGAAAAGAATCGTAGCGATGAAAAAATACGGCGTTAAGATGCGCACGTTATAATTATCGAAAAACAGGTACAAATTTACAATGATACAAGACGCTTTTACTGCTTTTAACAACAAAGATTACACAACAGCCTTAACCCTTTTTCAAACACTCGCTGAAAAAAACCATCCCACAGCCATCGCTTCATTAGGCTATATCTACCAAAACGGCCTTGGCGTTGCTGTTGATTTTGATCAGGCCCGTGATTACTACATTCGTGGAAGCGAGCTGGATGAACCCACCGCAATCTATAATCTTGGGCTAATGTATACCGATGGAGTAAGCGTTCCTCACGATCAGTTCAGAGCCTATGAACTCTTTATGCGCGCTGCAATCCTCGAGTTTCCACAAGCGCAATTCGAAGCAGGTCACAGCTTGGAACGAGGTCTCGGATGCCTTCAAAACTACAGTGAAGCAGCATTTTGGTACGAAGAGGCAGCCAAACGAGGACATGCAGGTGCTTTTAATAACCTTGGGGTTCTTTATAAAGAGGGACATGGCGTCATACAAGATTATAACAAAGCTTTCATCTGCTTTTCACGCGCTGCCACACTCAATCTTCCAGAGTCTCAATACAATCTCGGTTTGCTTTACGATCAAGGCTTGGGTACGGATGCCGACCACGATGTCGCCCTCGAATGGTGCCGAAAAGCTGCCTATAACGGACACGAAAAAGCCAGACAAATCATCCAAGGGCTACAAGAAGAGGGGAAGATTATTTGGTAAACTCCAATAATCGCGCTTTTTCAGCTGAACACATCCGTTTTCTTTCTTACATCCGCTGTGTCGGAACCGGTCCAAAAGGAAATCGTCATCTAAACCATCAAGAGATGAAAGATGCTTTTGAACTCATCATAGAACGTCGTGTACCAGATGTTGCCATATCTGCCTTTTTACTCGGATGGCGGGTTCAAATCGAAAGCGATGAAGAGCTCAGTGCTTGTGTTGATTGGCTCGCACTTCAACAAACTTCTATTGTTAATACAGGTATTGAAATCGGCTATCCGTTTGACGGAAAAGCGAAATTCTTTCCCATTATGCTCAAGGCCGCTGAACTTTTAGATGATTTAGAGATTCTTGCCACATATGATCTTCCGTTGGGACCTAAATACGGTGCAACGCTCGATCAATTCAAAAATATCGCTTCCAATGTCACCCTCCACAATCGTCGCGACCTCTTCAAAGGACTCAGTGATTTAACAACACTGCGCAATAATATTGGGATTCGTACCGCATTCAATACTCTCGAAAAGCTGAACTTTTTAACACCTACGGCACTGATCGGAATGCATCACGCTCCCTACTTTGATCTGTACGCGTCGCTTTACGCCAAACATTATCAACGTCTAATCATCGTTCAAGGGCATGAAGGGACACCGGAGATTCTCAAAAAAACGAAATACAAAGTAGTTGAGAATGGCGAAATTACCACTCATCATATCGATCCCGAAGAATTTGGAATCGTGCCTATTATCGCCAAAGAGGAGATGAGTTTAGAAACAATGCAAGCACTCATGAAGCATCCCGATGAAAACCTCATTAAAATGATACGTCTTAATGCCGCATTTTTAGGGTGGGCATCAGGGAAATATTCAACAATTCAAGAGGGCTATGCTTCAAATATTTGAAGCGAAATGTCCTTTGTATTCATCTCGTCTTATTTCTTTTACTTCATACATCAATTTGTCCACTTCACTGATTGCTTCACGCGTTGAAGAAGACTCAGGCCCAAATAAATTTACCCCAACACTTGCAGAAAGGATATACGTTGTCATTTGAAGCTCATAGGGCAACGACAACTGCACCTGAATTTTTTGGGCTATTGCATCGGTATACGCAAGCGCTTCTTCTTTTAAAACTCCCAAATCATTCACAAGAATAACAAATTCATCCCCACCAAAACGAGCAGCCGTATCGGTAGCACGGATACACTCTTTGATACGACGCCCGACTTCAATCAACAGTTCATCTCCTGCGTCGTGCCCGAACCGATCATTAAGCGGCTTAAATCGATCCAAATCCAAATAGATCAGTCCTCCATAAGACCCTGTCCGTTTTGCCGAAACAATTGATTGTTCCAGGCGATCCAGAAGTAAACGTCGATTTGCCAAGGAAGTAAGGGGATCGTAAAAAGCGAGTTTGCGTATTTCTTCTTCGGCTTTAATCCGCTGCGAAGCATCTCGTGTCACTCCGATAAAACGAAATGGCTTACCCTCCTCGTCCAAAATAAGGCGCGCATTAGCTTCAGTCCATATTGTTGAACCATTTTTATGCGGCTGCTCAATCATAATGGTCATTGCCGTAGGTATTTTACCCGCAGCCACTTGAGAAAATGCATCTGCCATAGCTTTTTGAACCTCATCAAGCGATCCTTGGCATATTACTTGTTCCAGACTTTGATGCATCACTTCATCAGGAGTAAATCCACGTAACCGCTCAACCGATGGACTGACATAACTAAAACGTCCATTGAGCTCCATAATCCACATAACATCAGACATGTTATCGGTCAACCATCGGTATCGTTCTTCGGCATTTTTTGCAGAATGTTCAACTTTATGGGCCATTGCATTGATATCTCGGCACAATTGTCCAATTTCATCGCATCGCGCCTCCTCTTCGCTAAGACGTACAGAATAATCACCCTCTTTTATTTTTCGCATCATATTAGAAATTGCTTTGATCGGAGAGATTAAATACCTCTCACTCATCATAAAAATCGCCCCCCAAGAGAGCAGTGCTAAAACCATAAAAACAGCACCGATAGCAGCCATTTCACGCATACCGAATACGTCATCTAAATTTACCATTGATAAATTGATCCATTTTAACTGCGAAAGATACGTGGCTGATGCGATGTAATGGTGACCATTAATGTACAAATCAAAACTTGTCGATTGCACCTTTCCGGAGCTTAAATCTTCCAAATGCTTTAGCAATTGCGCTTCATTGTGTCCTTTATCCACCAGTGAAACCAATGTAACCCATAACGTTGAATCCATTACTTCTGAATGATAATTAACATACCGCTTATCTTTATGCGCAACAATTGCCCCTTGAGAATTGAGGATCATCGTCGTGAATCCCTCTTTGTCTTCCGCAATGTACTCTTTTATAAAATGGGTATAATCAAATCCTACCCCCACAACTCCAATACGCTTTCCCTCTTTCACAATTGGGATATTGAGCCACAGTTTCGTCAACCCCAAAGCTTCATCATGATCGATATTGAGATTGTAGGGATCGGGAGATTTCAGTGTATGAAAAAACCACTGATCATTATAAACTTGGGGAGACAATGTTTTGATATATTCTGCACCAATATGGCTTCCATTGGCATCATTAAAATAATAATTACCGCTTTTCTCCAACGCGACAAACCAGCTTCCTGCTTTACTGACTTCGAGATAATCATTCAAGGAGGCAAACACTTTTTGCTTCAGCAACGGATCATTTTCAACTGCCGCCCAATCCGCCAAAAGAGGATTAGTGGCTATTTTTTTGGTCAGGGTTAAATCAAAATCAATTGTTCCTTTGATTTTTTCAGCATAACGCATCGCATTTTCACGGGCATACTCACCTCCCAGCTCACGTGCAATATCTGTCGAAAAATAACGGATAAATAAAAAGGTCATACAGCTCATAATTACAAAAATAATAACACCGACCGTTGCACTTTTCGCGCGTAATCCAAACTTCATTATTAATTTCCAATCACTATTAAATAAAGCTGAATCATACCTTTAATCCCTTAAAAATGCTCGTTTTTGGCCAATTTAGCTATAATAAAACAATTAAATCTCAAAGGAGCGACGTGTTTACAGGATTGATTCGTGAAATGGCCACGGTTAAAAATTACAGCACAAATCGCCTTTCCCTCAAAGCAGAGTATCGCCCAAAATTAGGTGATTCAATTGCCATTAACGGTACGTGTTTAAGTGTCGTTACTCTTGAGAGTGACGGATTCACCGTCGAACTCTCACCCGAAACACTCGCCCATATCGCTACAGAAAAACTCAAAGGAAATGTGCATATCGAACCCGCGATGATGATGGGGGAGCGGTTTGAGGGACATATTGTTCAAGGGCATATTGATACTATTGGGGCAGTAGTTTCAATAACTAATAATGGTAACAGTTTTGATGTCACCATAGCCGTTGATCCAAAGTTCATCACTCTTATTCCCCCTAAAGGCTCTATTACGATCGATGGAGTGAGTCTGACGGTCAACGAAGTAATGAAAGAGTCGTTTCGTCTGACCATTATCCCCATCACAATGCGGGAAACCCTCTTTGGAACGTATAAAAAAGGGACGCGCGTTAATATCGAAACCGATGTTTTCGCCCGATACATGCATCATATTATGAACACGTCCAAAAAAAATGATCTTAGCTGGAATGACGTAGAGCGTATCAGCGCATTGTATTAATCTTCCAAAACTTTACTCCTCTTGACGTTCATTATAAATTTAATAAATCGATAATGCTTATCACTATTGACAAATAAAAACGAATATGCCATAATTTGCGAATAATTATCAATTAGGAGTTTAATATGGAAAACACTGAAACAAACAATCCTGCAAATGAAAAAGTACGTCGTCTTTTACGATCGGGATGTCCATGCTAAAAAAAGAATCGGTTAAAACCACTGAAATAACAACTCCTATTTTGGAAACGAAGACGTTGTTTAAATCGGGAACATCTATACGCATTTCCCATGGTGATGCTCTCTATATATTACGCATTACCAAAACCAATAAATTAATTTTAACAAAATAATAAAGGAAAATCTTATGTCTGTTCTTGTTATCGGAGGAGATAAAATCACCCGTTTAAAATCACTCTTGGTCTCTTTAGGTGCCACCAAAACACATCATTGGAATAGTCGGAATAAATCCACCACTCACAAACAGCTTCCTCAAAAAACTGACATGCTTATCATGTTGACCGATTTTTTAAACCACAATGCCATGCACGACTTTAAACGTCAAGCAAAAAAATGTGAGATCCCTTTTATCTGCGTCAAAGGTTTAAGCGGATGCAGTGAGTGTTTAATCAGCTCGCTTGCTCATAAAATACATAACAACAAAGGTGCTTATAATGAAAACATTGTGCAAAATGAAAAAAGATGACATATCGACCTGTTTTAAAAAACTGACCGACATTACTTGTAAGCCAAAATATATGTGCACTAAATGTGCCCGCGTTGCCAAAGATGAAAAATATTTGTGCCGGGCTGCATCATTAGCAAAATGATATGTTAAAATATTTTATTAACAAGCCATTGCAATTGCTAGTAGCCAGTTAAATTACTAACGGAGTCTTGTATGTTAAAACCTGCTATTTTAGAACTACTAAATAAGCAAATCGCTCTTGAAGATTACTCTGCCAATTTGTATTTGGCAATGAGCTCATGGTGTGGATCACAAAAACTCAGTGGTTCAGCAAAGTTTTTGGAAGCTCACAGTGATGATGAACATCTGCATATGCGTAAACTTTTTGCGTATGTTAATGAAACGGGTGCAATGGCACGCGTTGGAGCATTAGCTGAACCTCCACATGAATTTGAATCGATTCGAGATGTATTTGAAAAAACATTAGTGCATGAGGAGTTGATTACTGCGAGCATCAATACGTTGGTTGAAGCATGCGTACAGCATAAAGATTATTCAACGTTTAATTTTCTTCAATGGTACGTAGCAGAGCAACACGAAGAAGAATTTTTATTTCGTTCTATCTTGGATATGATTGATGTTGTTGGACTTGAGGGTAGAGGACTATTTATGGCAGATAAAGAAATCAGCCAAATGACCCAAAATATTACCACTGCAATGTCACCTACTACTACTCCTACTGCATAAGCCTGTATAGAATAATCTTTCCGGGGGCACCCCCGAAAACTTAACTTTTTCTTCTTTTATTAAATAATAATAATTATCACTATTGACAATTATGCTTCCGTTTGGTAGAATTACGAAATTGATATTTAATATCATTATTTGATCTTATCAGCCAATGCTCCTTGTTGTGAGCTATTAGCCAGCGTTATTAATATATTAAGGAAAAAAAGATGAAACGAATTGTACTTAGCGCCTTGTGTGCTAGTGTAATAACTACCACATTAACTGCTAATGAGGATCAAAACAAAGATACTTCGGCGATTGTACCGACGATTAATATCATCGGTACTCAGGAAGATATGGTTAAATTGGCAAGTTCCGGGACGATTATAGACAAGGAGGAGCTGGAAACCAGCCGTGTTTTTACGGTTAATGAGGCCTTACGCAAAGTCCCTGGCTTGGTGCTGCGTGATGAAGAAGGGTTGGGTGTACGACCTAATATTGGTATTCGTGGCTTGAACCCAACACGCTCCACAAAGGTGCTGTTGCTAGAAGATGGTATTCCGTTAAGCTATGCCCCCTATGGCGACAATGCCAGTTATTACTTTCCAACCATAGACCGCTTTAGCAGTATTGAAGTGCTCAAAGGACCGGATCAGATTAAGCACGGCCCTCAGACCACAAGCGGCACCATTAACTTTATTACACCTGATGCGCCTGAAGAGTTTGGCGGTTTTGTGGGGATAACTGCTGGCAATCGGGATTATCTCAACACCAAAATAAACGTGGGTGGAAATGGGCTATTGCTGGATTACACAAAGAAACAAGGGGACGGTGCACGCGACAACACCAACACCAACATTGATGATTTGAATCTAAAGCTTACGAAGCGTCTTGGCGATAAGAATACCCTTGTCCTGCGCGGTAACCTATACAACGAAGATTCACAAGTCAGTTACTCAGGTTTAACAAAAGCAGAATATGAGAACTTTGGGCGTGAATACAATCCCTTTAATAATGATAGTTTCGAAGTCAAGCGTTTAGGTCTTTCGGCTACGCACGATTGGAAAATTAGCGATAAGGCATTGCTGTCTACCAATTATTATTACAGCTATTTTGATCGTAACTGGTGGCGTCAAAGCAGTAATAGCAATAATATCGCAAATAGTGCTTCTACGAATTGTAACCAAGTAAGGACTGATCGTCTCGCTGGCTTAGCGGTTGATCCCAGTACATGCGATGGCAATGAAGGCCGTTTGCGCACTTACACTACTTATGGCGTAGAACCGCGCTTAACAATGACACACGACATGGGTGAGCTACAACTGGGTGCTAGAGCACATTTTGAGGATCAGGATCGCAGACAAGTAAACGGTACTTCCGCAACTGCAAGAAATGGCACTATGACTGAAAACAATCAACGTAACACCGACGCCTATTCTGCTTATGTATCTAACCGTTTTGATGCTGGAGAATTTTCAATTACACCAATATTACGCTATGAACATATTGAGAACAAGCGATTTAATGCGATGCCAGCAGGAGCTTCAGGAGCTGGCACAACGGGTACGGCAACAATTGACGCATGGATTCCGGGGATTGAATTTTTGTATAACCCCAATGAAAGTTTCACGATGTTTGCTGGAGTACATAAAGGTTTTGCCCCACCACGTACTGAAGATTTGATTAACGGTACTGGCGGCTTTGTGGATGTTGACCCAGAGAAGTCTGTTAACTACGAGCTTGGTTTCAGAGCTAATCCAACAAGAGGCTTAAATATGGCCGTAAGTGCGTTTCATAATGATTTTAGTAACCTAATTGCTGTAGGTTCCATTGCGGGCGGTTCTACGCCACTATCACAAGGAAAAGCTACATTTACAGGTGTGGAACTCAGTGGACAATATGACTTTGACAGTGGCTTTTACAGCACTGTAGCTTATACTTGGTTGCCAGTAGCCAATCAGGATACACCATTTGTAGGTGTAGGAAACAATGCAATTACAGGTAACAGTGAAGCGGGCAATCGCCAGCCTTATGCACCCGAGCATACACTTACAGCCGCACTTGGTTATAAGATGGGTAGGTTAAATACACAGGTCGAGGGCGTGTACGTAGATCAGCAATATACAGATTTCGCTCAAACTATGGCGGTTTCTGTTGATGGCCAAAAAGGTGTAATTCCAAGTTATACCATCTGGAATGCTACTATCAATTATCGACATGAGCCTATAAAAACCACGTTTTTTGTGACAGGTAAAAACTTGCTCGATAACGACTATGTTGTAGACAGATCACGCGGTATTTTAACTGGTATGCCAAGACTAGTACAGTTTGGGGCGCGTTACGATTTTTAAAAAGTTGTTCACTGTTAGATTACAAAAACATTTGTTTTGAGAAGATTTATACGCACTTTTCCAAAAAAGTGCGTACTTAAACAGAATAACACAAAAGCTAAATAATGAAAAAACTTTTTTAACCATTGCGATTGCAAAGCCTGTTGAAAGGTGCTCCCGCTATGCTTCGACAAGCTCACTACGAACGGGAAACAGGGTTATGAAAGAAGTCCCATTAAGAAACGCAGCTCAGCCAACTCGTATATGAATATGAGTACCATTTCAAACTTATAAATAAAAAGGATCCTATCGATGGAAGATTTAAAAATACTAGTCGATTATGTGACATTACTAGCACTGGGGCTAATGAGTATCATCGCTATGGGGTATGCCATTGAGCGATTCTTTTATTACCGCTCGGTCAACGTAGAAGACTTCACGACAAAAAATGATGCGGAAGCACAACTGACCAACAACCTTACAGCCATTTCAGTTATTGGCTCAAATGCTCCTTATGTTGGACTTTTGGGAACTGTTGCCGGGATTATGGTAGTTTTTTATGAGATGGGACAACAAGGGGGCGTGGATCCAACTGCAGTCGTTATTGGTCTCTCTTTGGCACTCAAAGCTACCGCATTAGGTCTGGTAGTTGCTATCCCCTCGATGATGGCCTACAGCGCATGTTTGCGTAAAGTCGATTTGTTGATGGGGAAATTCGAAGATGCGCGCGCTTAAACGTCCTGAGGGGATTAATGTCGTCCCGCTGATCGACGTTATGCTGGTTTTACTGGCGATTGTACTAACCATTTCGACGTTTGTGGCATCGGGTGCGATCAAACTCGATCTTCCAAAAGCGGCCAGCGCACAAACCAAACCCCTAGACAAAATCGAAATAGCACTAAATGAAAATGGAGAAATATACTGGAATGCCACACCCGTAACACAAGAACAATTAATTACAAAAATCAAAGCGCTAAACCAAGACTCTAGCGTTAGTGTACGAGGAGATAAAAAAGCATTTTTAAGCGACTTTATCTTCATCTTGGATCAATTAAAGCTCCAAAAAATCGATAAAATCTCCATCATCACTAAAAGAGATATATGAATAGCAACAAGTCTTTAACTCTTTCGATATTTGTCCACTCAATTATGATTGCTGCAGCCTTAATCATTTTTGCTCTGCCCAATCATGAAACTGAAGAGGAGGTGACGCTTGAGCTCGCACTGGATACTCCCCAAGAGGTGCAAGCGCAGGTCTCAACACCCACTCCCGCACCCACAATCACTCCGCAAAAAAAACAAGAAGTTTCCGAAGTCAAGCATGACCCCTTACCTATACAACCACAAGCAAAAATAACAGAGCCTATTATTCAACCAACCAAAGCCGAACCTGTAGTCATAGCTCAAAAAATCCCTGAACCGCAGCTGATACAGCCGACTCAAGTAAGAAAACTCGAGCCTGTAACTCCCCCAACACCAGCAGCACCAAAACCAAGTGCAGAAGAAGAGTATCTCGAAAACCATCTTTCTGCTATTCGTGATACTCTAATCAAATATCGTAAGTACCCAAAAAATGCCGTAAGACTCAGACAAGAAGGGGCTGTTCGTGTTTCATTTCGTCTCAAAAGTAATGGAGAAGTCGAAGACATTGTAATACAAAGCTCTTCCGGATATGAAATATTAGATGACGATGCAAAAGTATTAATCGAAAAAACCGCACACTATTTTCCAAAACCACCAAAAACGGTTCGCATTACGGTGCCGCTTAGCTACAATCTAAAAACGGCACCTTAATCACTTCAATATGAGTGTTGCTTTCTATAACAGAGAATCTTGGAATGAGACTACATTTGGATTACACTTCATTTTGTACTCCACATCGATTTTTTCAAATTCACTCAGTAATCGTTTAGAAGCAACTGTAGCACTGCGATGTCCCTCTCCCGCATTGAGATACACATTGAAACCATTCTCATGCAGTCCTATGCGTATGGCCAATGCGATCGAATAGGTCGTCACCACTCCCTCATCTCCCATCAACCGTGCCACATCCGCAAAATATTCTCGCGTCCATAATAACGGATTAACAGAAGGACTGAAGGCGTCTTGATAACACACATCCCAAATGCCTGAAAGCTCACGCATTGCAATGCGGGCATCTATGATTTGAACCCTAATTTTTGTTTTTTCATCTTCATAGTTTCCATTTTTTACAAGTGATTCAATGATTGAAAGATAGGGTTTAAAAATATCAGGATAAGGAAATGTCACCAACGAGGCAACTAACTCTCCATTGAGTTCAGGGGAAAAGATTTCTACCGCTGTGTCAGGAAAATAGGTGTCTCGATAATACAGCGTAGCTAGGGTATTGAATCCCAATCCAAAACAAATATCGATAATCTTGAGCTTCTTTTTATGGGCATGTACCAAAAAGGCAGGTTGAATGTGCTTGACCAATGATTCATGCAGGGCACCATCTTTGGTTGAGTGATAATGTTCGTTATATTCGGAAGAATACGCCGTATAGCTTCCATCCTCGCTTTGAACCCAGTTCATTCTAATTACCTTTTGATATTATTGTTTTAACGTATAATATTTGATTCCATGATCAAAATGATCCTGAAGTCGTTCAGGAGTAATTAAAAGATCTGCATGACCGAAGAAAAAGAGGCTTTCATTTGTTCGAGCAAGTTGTGCAAGCTGATGAACCGCTTTTTCAACCGTAGTCTGGTCGAAATAAATGAGCATATTTCTTGAAAACAAGATATCAAAGGAACCAAGTCTCAAAAATTCTTCCTCAAATATATTACAAGACCGAAATGCAACCGCCTGTTTTATAAAATCGCGTACACGATACTGATTTCCTTCCATAACAAAATAACGCTCTTTAAGCAGCTGAGGAAGACGGTGCAGTGCTCTTGTCGTATAAATTCCCTCAGATGCCCGCGATATCGCTTCTGTATTAATATCGATGGAAACAATCTCAAGAGAAGAAAGAGCAAAACCACCCTCCGCTAAAACAATAGCTATTGAGTAGGGCTCTTCACCTGTCGATCCCGGAGCACACAAAATACGTAGACTCTTTGATGCACGCTTACAATGATGCAGCAAAAAATCAAGCTGCTCTTTTTCACGGAAAAAATACGTTTCATTCACCGTTAGAAGATTGATTAATGCCTCTCTTACACTGGAGTCAACTTGTAATTTATCCAACAAGGCGCAAAAAGAGATACACCCATGTCCTCTGGCAAAACGGATGAGTTTGGGAGTCGTAATAGATTCCTTTTGGTCAAAATGAATACCGGTTAACTTAGTAAAATACTTATAAATGTTCGCTGGATCTGTAAAATCTTCCAAATACGATGCTTCCTGTACAAGTGGCAAAGTTTTTTGGCTTTTAAACCAGCTAAACACTTCTTTCTCCAAAAGACTTTATAGCACTAATGATTTGTGTCATTCCCCCTACCTCTGCTTGAGGAACAAGCTCTTTGGCACATCGTGGCATTCCATAAACGGTTGCACTTTCCTCACTTTCGAACATACAAATCCCGCCTGCTTCAAAAAGCTCCTGCGCCCCTTTTGCCCCATCATCACCAATACCGCTTAGAATCACCCCCATTTTCCTAATTGAGTTGGAAAGCTTTGCTGCTGACATCAATAAAGTATTTATATCGGGCGTATAAGGCAAAGATGAGGCTTCATTGTGTAAAAAATATATGTGCCCATTTTGTTCTGTCAATTGGCACTCACCTGAACAAATATAGACGGATGAGAGCTCAAGCTCCATCCCATCACATACTTGTAAAACTTTCTGCGAAGTGACGGAGGAAAGCTGTCTTACAAAACTTGCTATAAAAGGGGACCCCATATGTTGAGCGATAATAATTGGTAGAGGGAAATCCGATGGCAGTTGCTCTAAAATCGTATGCAATCGACCCGGACCACCCGTCGAAGCACCGATTAATAGGATATTCTTAAGCTTCATTGTCCAAATAAAACAACATCAAGCCGTTTTAAATTCTGATAATGTATGATTGAGCACTTCAGAGAGTTTAGCCAAATGCTCCACAGCAGCAGCAATTTCTTCTACACTGCGGGCATTGGTAGCCGCCAATGTTGTAATAGAGCCCATTTGAGCTATAACCTCATTGGTTTTTTCAGCCCCAATACCTGCATCGATCGCTGTATTAGCGGCAAGCTCTGCTACGTCAGCGATTTCATGAACGCTTTGGGTCATAATGGCTTCAACTTCTTGCGCATGATCTCCCACTTTTTTAATGTCTTCAGCACTTTTAGACATCATTTCAGTTGCATCATTGACCGATTGAACAATAATGGATACTGTTGCATTGCTTTCACTTAACGATTTTTGAGTTCGTTCTGCCAGCTTGCGTACTTCATCAGCAACTACGGCAAATCCTCGTCCATGTTCACCAGCGCGTGCCGCTTCTATCGCAGCATTAAGTGCCAACAGATTCGTTTGTTCTGCAATATCGCTGATAACGGCAAGAACTTGCTTAATCTGCTGTGCCTCTCCAGAGAGACGTTCCAATCTATGTGCCAATTCTATTTGCTCTTCCACTACTACCTGAAGCGATCCGGAGACTTGCAGTACATCCTCAGCCACTTTAGAGATTTTGACAGAGGCGCCCTTAATTGTTTCCCCTGTTTTACGAGAGCCTTCTTCCCCGCGCTTCAAAATCGCTGAAACTTCGCTCGAAACTTTCAAGGCTTCCTGCATTGCTCTGGCTGTATCTTCGCTGCGTATTCCGATTTGTGAACTCGTCGCAAATAATTCTTCTGCTACTGCTGCATTTTCACTTGCAGAATTTTTGGCATCGCCTATCGCTTTTTGAACCGCGCTCATCAATTCATTAAATGCTATCGAAACAACCCTAAGCTCATCATTTGTTGGATGATCGATCACTTTCGTTAAGTCTTTGTTACGAGAAATAACATTCATTGTATTACTAAAATTGCCTGTTGAACGACCGATTGAGCCAATTGTTATCCACGCCAAACCTCCAGATCCTCCCAAACCGATGAGAAGGATAATCGCGTTCATCATAACTGTAGAGTCATAGACCGATTCAGTATCGTGATACCCTTTTTCTGACTCTTTGAGCTGAAGTGTTATCAATTTCCCAATTGTTTCACTGATAGGATCAATTGCAGGATAAAGTTCGCTAATAGAAAAAGAAGCTACTCCCGCCATATCACGCGATTTGAGAAGGGCCAATAATTTTTCTACCCCTTTATCGGCAATAGCAAATCGCTCTTTCGCTTCATTCGCGAGAAGAGATTCTTCAGGAGTCAATGTTGTGGCAGCATACGCTCCCCATTCTTTAGCAATTTGCTCTTGAGCTTGATGAATATTCTCTATTGCTTCTTTTGCGGTAATATTTCCATTTCGGGCTTTGTGTGTTGTATCTACAATATTTACAGCATACATATCCGCAACCACTTTGAGTTGATTAAGAGGAACGATACGGTTATCATAAACATCTTTAAAATTATTCTTACAGGTTTTCATTCCTGAAAATCCCATTAACGCAACAATAATTGCAACAACAGTCAGTACAGAAACCAAAAGTAAAAGCTTGGCTTTGATTGTTGACATAAAATTTTCCTTTTAATTAAATATTATAATAATTATATCAAAAGAAATATCACAATTTAATTACGTTCCCTAGCTCAGATTATTTCCCCACATCTTCATTCTTAACGACAGGTTTGCCATTAACTGTTTGTAAAACATTGATTTTTGAACCAACTTGCTTAATAATGACCTCAGATGCCTCTCCATCTGCATATCTTCGCAAGCTCAGTGTTCGTGAACCATAATTTTCCGTATCTTTTACAAGCTTGAAACCGATATCCGTAAAATGGCTGAAGTACTCATCCACACTGCTTAACGCTTCTATTGGTTCACCTTTGATAAGTCAAGCTTCAACGCTTCATTATCCATAATATCGATGTCTTTGCGAAGTACTTCTGCAGCAATCTCTTTTGCATCAGCAAGTGAGTGCATTGCACACGTACCGCACTGATAGAGGTTTAGTTCTGGAATATCGTTTTGGCTCTCAACGGCAATCACGTCTTTCATAGATTCTTCCCAAGCCTGGGCAACCGCTTCCTCACTTGGACTTCCAATAACGCTCATGTAAAAACCGGTGCGGCATCCCATAGGAGAGAGGTCGATAATCTCTGTTTTACCAGAGTTCAGGTGATTGCGCATGAATCCAGCAAACAGATGCTCTAACGTGTGGATCCCCTCTTGCGATAAAATCGCCTCATTTGGGCGGCAAAAACGTAAATCGAAAACAGTGACATCGTCACCGCTTGGTGTTTTCATCCCTTTGGCACGGCGTACTGCCGGAGCTGGCATAATGGTGTGGTCAACTGTAAAGCTATCGAGTAATGGCATGGTAATCCTTAAATATTCATCTTTATTTGAAGTAATAGTAACACATTTCACCATTGCATCGCTATAATTTGACCACTAATACAAGGAACTAAAAGAATGAAAAGTCTCTTTGACAACACAATCGCTCAACAGTATGCCAATGATCCTCTGGGTATGCGGGTTTACACCTCCAAGCTTCTGGGGCAGAGCAAAGAGCTGGTCCTCCATGGCGGCGGAAATACTTCTGTCAAAATAGACGGAATTTTATACGTCAAAGGTTCTGGCTGGAATCTGGATACGATAGAAAAGGGGGGCTTCTCTCCCGTTGATTTAGAAACTCTCATTTCTATGGCAAAACGTGAGAGCTTAAGCGATACCCAAATGGTCAAAGAGCAACGCGCGGCCATGAGCGATCAAAGTTTTCCCAATCCTTCGATCGAAGCAATCTTGCATGCCATCATCCCTTTTGATTTTGTCGATCATACCCATACGGATGCCGTTGTAACTCTCACCAATACCCCAAATGGCAAAGAACTGATGGAAGAGATCTATGGGCCTAATATGCTCCTCATCGACTACGTCATGCCCGGTTTTCTCCTCGCCAAACATATTTATGAGGCAACTCAAAACATCGATTGGAACACGCTGGATGGAATTATCCTGCTCAACCATGGCGTCTTTACTTTTGACAACGATGCCAAAAAAGCGTATGAAAAAATGATTGCCATTGTCACCAAGGCTGAAGAGTATCTCGAAGCCAACGTCACATTACCATGCCGTGACTGCCCGGGCGAGAGTGATCCTGAAATGATCCAAAAAATTGCCGATGCCGTATCCGAAGTTCGCGGAACACCGATTTTTCCTATCGTGATTGATTCGCCTCGCGCGAAACTCCTCTCACTTTTCCCAAATATCAAACGTCTCGTCAAACAAGGGGGTCTTACCCCTGAGCACGTTATCCGTATCAAACCTTTTCCTGCGATTATCGAGGATGATATTGCTACGGGCATCGAGACATTTACCAAAGAATATCAGGCCTATTTTGATAAATACAGCAATGACGCTCATGTTTGTCTCGATCTCGCTCCTCGCTATGCCATTATCAAGGGTGTCGGTGCAGTTGCACTGGGTAAAGATGAAAAAGAATCGGCCATCATCGCCGACATCGTCAATCATACCATTACGGCAATATTGTGCGGTGAACAACTTGGTGCATGGATATCTCTTACCCTCAAAGATATGTTTGAGATGGAATACTGGGAATTAGAGCAAGCAAAACTAAAAAAATAAGGAGAAAAAATGAAAATTACGAAAAAAGTGACGTTTATCGCCAAAGAAGAGCATATCCAAACGGTTAAAAAATTACTCGAAGATATGGTTGCCCCTTCACTCAAAGAACCGGGATGCCTTTTTTACTACATCTTCCAATCGCAAAGTAACCCTAAAAAATTCTTTGCCGTCGAGTCATGGGCA
>JAMCPS010000039.1:2178-2601 GCA_023379705.1 Campylobacterota bacterium | reverse complement strand
ACGGATGAAGCATTAACGTATACCATCGTAGGGGGGATTGAGAGCAATCCTGACCGTGGGCTCATATCGTTTAACTCTCCGTTGGCAAAACAGCTTTTGGGGAGAGAAGAGGGGGATGAGGTAAATGCCAAGCTCCCAAGCGGCTCAAAAACGTTTGAAATTCTTGAAGTGAAATATCAGGAGATTGTTTTTGAAACCCATTAATGTCGGTATCATCGGAGTCAGCGGCTATACGGGGTTAGAACTCGTAAAAATGCTCCTTTTGCACCCGATTTTTGAGTTTTCCTATTGTGCGAATACCGAGGGTGCGACTACGCTTGGTGAAATTCACCCTGCATTGATGGGCGTATGCGACATGGAAGTCGAAAAAGTAGATTTGGATCGTGCAGCCCACTCGTGTGAACTCGTTTTTTTAGCACTTCC
>JAMCPS010000039.1:460-2168 GCA_023379705.1 Campylobacterota bacterium | reverse complement strand
GGATTGTCAATCGCACTCATCGCCACCAAGGCATTGCCGTTTCGTGCGGCGTATACGTCAGCAAAATTCGTCCCTGAGGTCATCTTGGTATGCGGAGGCGCATTACGCACTCACAAAACGGCTATGAATACGGCAAAGGGATTATTAGAGCGTGGGATTAAAGTTGTCGATCTTTCCGCCGACTACCGTTTATCCCAAGAAAACTACGAAGCGTTTTACTGCGAACACGAAGACATTGATAACCTCTCCCATGCGGTCTATTCGATCCCTGAACTGCATGGAAACATTGCAAGCGGTGCAAAACTCGTTGCCAATCCGGGTTGTCATGTCACCGCGTCTCTCTTGGCTTTGGCTCCATTTTTAGAGTATATCGATCATACGCACCCCATTTTTGTGGATTCCAAAACAGGGGTTTCGGGAGCGGGCAAGTCCCCTACGTCAGGCGTGCACTATGTGAGTGTCAATGACAATATTAACTGCTACAACATCATCAAACACCGTCACGCTACGGAAATACAACAGCATGCGAGTGCGTTGTGTGATGCCGATGTGCGGGTAACTTTTGTCCCCTCCCTCGTTCCAATGACTCGCGGGATGCTGGCATGTGTCTATGCGACCCTCAAAGAGGATTGCGATCCCTTGGCACTCATGGAAAGTTTTTATGCGAATAAGCCCTTTGTTCGAGTGCGTAATGCGCCTCCGCATACCAAGATGACCTCAGGGACGAATTTTGCTGACGTATACGCCGCACGAAACGGCAATGCCTTGGTGGCGATGAGTGCGATTGACAATCTGATGCGCGGAGCAAGTTCTCAAGCGGTAGTCAATGCCAATATCATGATGGGACTGGATGAGACACTGGGAATTCCCAAAATAGCGTATGTTCCCTAAACAGCTTCATGAGGGGGCAATCCTCGTTGCTGACTCCCATTGCGCATCATGGCGAACACCTTTTATTGATTTTCTAATTGCGCTGGAGCATGGTGAAATTCAAACGACTCAATTAGTGTTGATGGTGGATAATTTTGATCTTCTTTTTGGCCCTGTCACACAAACCTTACAGGATAATCGTGATTCCATTGACCGGTTGAAGCGTCTTTCCCAGAAAATAGAAATTATCTATTTGGAAGGAAATCATGATTTTCGTCTCACTTCTCTATTCCCGAACATTTATGTGGTTGGTCGTTCACAACAGCCGTTGATTCTGACGCATGGAGAACAGCGTATTGCATTATTGCACGGTGATTTGAAGGTACCGTTTGGGTACAGCCTATATACCAGTTTAATACGAAATCGGCCGATATTGTTTTGCTTGAATATTATCAATACGATCTTTAACGGAGTTATTATTAACACACTTTCCAAACAGATGCAGCGTAAAAATCATTGTCAAAAAATTCAAAATTTTGAAGCCATTGCTGCGCGTCACATTACAGCACCATGGGCTAATGCATGCGATGTTGTTATAGAAGGACATTTTCATCAAAATCGGACATTGGATATCGCTCAATTGAAATACGTTAATTTAGGTGCTTTTGCTTGTAATGAAAGATATTATGTTGTAAAATTTTTAGAAGATCGAACTATTGTAGATGAGGCCATTTTTCATAAGGAGCCCCGATGAAGGGACATACAGATATCTTAAAAGTCGGTAGCAATGAGATGGAATTGGTTGATTTCCGTATCTTTAAGCGCGAAGACGGTGAGA
>JAMCPS010000039.1:0-450 GCA_023379705.1 Campylobacterota bacterium | reverse complement strand
CAAAAGTACGCGAAATCATCCGATTGCCAATGCTCACGGAGTTACCGGGAACGCCCCATTTCATAGAAGGAATCTTTGATTTACGCGGCGTTGTTATCCCGATCATCAATCTTGCAAAATGGATGGGGATTGATGCCCCTGAAGAGATGAGCCAAAATGCACGGGTTATTATTACCGAATTTAACAATATGCTCATTGGATTTGTGGTTCATGAAGCAAAAAGAATCCGTCGTATCAACTGGAAAGATATTGAACCTGCATCGTTTGTTGACGGAGGTTTAGACGGATCAAAAATTACCGGTATGACACGTATTGAAGATGATAATGTATTGCTTATTTTGGACTTGGAGAGTGTTGTTCAAGAGCTTGGACTGTATCAACCTTCCAATACAAGATTAGATGCGAATCAAAATAAGTTTACCGGGTTGGTTCTCTTGCTGGATGACAGTT
>JAMCPS010000038.1 GCA_023379705.1 Campylobacterota bacterium | reverse complement strand
ACAACATCAGCAATTAGAGACCCTAAAATTACGTCTTAACACACTTCGTACTGTGAATCAGCAGTATGCAAAAATGGTTTTGAGCGTAGGGGCATTTTTTAATACGCTATTGGAACGAATAATGCCTACACAGATGCATGGCTATAAAAGTGTGGCAACAAGAGATTCTGCATTTTTGGAAGTGAGAGCATAACATGGCATCTATATTTAATTCGCTTCATATTGGTTACAGTGGGCTTAAAGCTGCTCAAGTCGGTATCGATACAACGGGTCATAACATCGCCAATGCTGAAACAGAAGGGTATACCCGTCAAAGAGTTGTTACAGCAGCAGCTACTCCTATTAATATTACTCCAGGTGCCAGAGGTAATGGTGTATCGATCACTGAAATTGTTCGTGTATTTGATTCATTTGTCAATAATCGTTACAGTGCAGCGGCACAAAATAAAGAATACTCGGATACCCTTAAAAAGAATCTATTAGAGCTATCGACCTATTTTCCTGATATTGACAATGTCGGTATTAAAGAAGATCTGAAAAATTATTTTGATTTGTGGCAATCGCTTGCATCAAATCCAAGTAATACGGCAGTAAAAGTTGCATTAGCGCAGCAAGCGCAAACCTTGACTCAGCATATTTCAAAAACACAAGCAAGAATCGAAGCGTTGCAACGATCAACGGACGATCAGCTTTTGGTCAATGTTGAAGAGGTAAATCGTATTGGAGCTCAGATTGCAGAGCTTAATCGATCCATTGATGTGGCGGAGAGTGATGGTGTCAGTAATGCCAATGATTTGCGGGATCAACGTGAAATGCTTTCGATGTCATTGAATAAACTCATTGGCGCTACGGTGTTTTCTGGAAATTTACAAACCAACATGCCAGTCGATAGTAATATAGCAACTAAAACAGGAAGCTATACGATACAAGTAGGTGGATTTAATATTGTTGACGGCTCCTTTTTTCACCCAATTGGCATTGATGCTAAAAGCAATGCGGGACAATTTAATGATATCTATTACGAGCGTCAAGACGGTGTTCAATTTCCGTTTGCAGACAAAATAACAGGTGGAAAAATTGGGGCGTTAATAGAACTGCGCGGTAGCTTAATCAGCAGTGACGGTACGTTCAAAGATGGATTTTTACAAGAAACAATGAATACATTCAACGTATTCTCAAAAGGGTTGATTGAAGCTACTAATAATCTTTATGCGCAAACTGCGACCGATTCAATGCAGTCTAATGCACTTTCTTTTGGGGATACCCAAACATTGCTTAGTACAGATGAAAACTTCAAGGCAGGAACCTTTGATTTAGTAGCGTATGATATTAATGGAAATGAAGTAGCTCGAAGAAGTATAACTATCAATACGAGCACAGTGATTGCCAATGCGAGTGCAACGAACTTGATGAGTGATGGTGTTACACCCAATAGTATCACACAGCAGTTACAAGCGCAAAAAGACGATACGGGTGATAACAATGCACTCAATGATATTGATGATATGATTACGGCTACTTTTGCGAAGCCAAGTAATATTTTTACTCTTTCGATGAAAGGCAATTACGCTTCTGCAGGATTCACGTTTTCGATTGAAGATCACGGTACTAATTTTGCAGGCGTCACGGGAGTGAACCGCTTTTTTGATGGGAACAGTGCCAAAAATATAGAGTTAAGCGCACCTTTGCAAAAGAATGCATCTGCTATTCGTGCATTTAAAGCTCCATCGGTCGGTGAAAACCAAACGGCATTGGATATGGTGCAACTGCAGTTTTCTTCTTTTGATTTTAAAGAGGGCTATAATAAGTCAATATCTACCACAATATATGGTTATTTTGATCTGGCAGTTACGCGAGTAGGAACACGGACCAATTCTGTTATTGCTTCCAATGATACGATAACCGCACAATTTAATGCTATCAAGCAGGAACATGATTCCATAAGTAAAGTAAGTATTGATGAAGAGATGGCCAATCTTATCCGTTATCAAACCTCATACGGTGCTGCTGCAAAAGTGATTACTACCATCGATCAAATGATGGTGACTCTTTTAGGAATCAAACAGTAATGTTCTACAGCAGTGTCGTCCTGCTCTCATGTGTTATCCTTTTCTCTTTTTTTGGTACTTACTTTTATCCTTTAGACCCCTCTCATCTTGATAAAAACAGTATTCTGCTTTCCCCTTCGTGGGAACATTTGCTAGGTACGGATAGATTAGGACGCGATTTACTTGCCCGTTTGCTAGAGGGGGGGAAAGTTTCGTTAATTATCGGATTTATCAGTGCATTGCTGTCTACATTTATGGGTCTTTTGTACGGTGTGAGTGCGGCATTGATACGAGGTGGTTTTGATAAGCTTTTTATTGTTGTCGTAGACTTGTTTTTAACCTTTCCAACACTCTTTTTACTCCTTACACTTGTCAGCTACGTAAACGCATCGGTTTGGGTGTTGATTGTTATTATTTCAATCACGGGATGGATGGGAACGGCACGTTTGATCCGATCAGAGAGTTTTGCGGTTTCCTCCAAGCCCTTTATCCGTATTTTGCACATTGCCCACGTCCATCCCCTCAAAATTATCTTTAAATATTATGCTCCGCTGCTTGCGCCCATCGTATTGGTTAGTTTTACCTTCGGCGTTGGGGGTGCGATTTTGGCGGAATCAGGACTTTCGTTTTTGGGGCTTGGGATTGTTGCCCCTTCCATGAGCTGGGGAAGTATTCTCAGTACTGGAAAAGAAGTAATTGACATCGCATGGTGGGTGAGTTTTTTCCCGGGACTTATGATCTTTATCGTCACTTTTTCACTGATGAATATTTCTAATACTCTGCAGGCACGGTTGAATCAAAAAGAGGTAAGATGATAGAGCTTACCGCTGTTTTAAAATCGCCTCAGCATTCATAATAGCATACGGGAAGGGGAGATCGACGGAGTCGCACGATGTTTCCAAACATTCACCGCATCCTTTTCCAATATCCGCTTTTTCTTTGATAATTTCAGGGTCATTACCATATTTTTCCACTAAATCAACAACATCATCCAACGTGACATTTTGGCAAATACAGACGGTCATTTCAGCACATGCCCCACAAATTTTGACATATTGTTGAGAATTTTACCACCGCGTCTGAATCCTAAACCACATGCTTCATAGGCGAAGAAGACACCCGCTTGATAGCTGTTTGCCTGAGCGTCTTTTGCTAGTTCGACGTACTCTTGATAAATCGCTTTGAAATTGCCGTACGGTCCGTCATTTTCCTCAACTGTGTTGCCTGATGCATCCAAGATACGTACGTTTGCACCTTCACGCCCAAACACCCTTTTTTCAACACATGCAGTTCCTTTTAATGGCTCAAAGGAAGTTTTGAGAAGATAAGGAGAATCAGGAAAAAGATCGCAAAGAATTTTAAGCATCCCTTTGGATTGAAAGAGCAGGGTGTAGGCTGGATTTAAAATGATCGCTTTTTGGTTGTTGACAATAGAGCTCAATAACACGGCGAGTTCCGGCTCATCTATGGCGATGTCTTCCCATGGGAAAAGTTTAAACCAGTATTCATAAGGGTTGTCGTCTCTGTCGTAGATTCCCTCATCGTCAAACTTCACACTTCCCATGGATTCAAATCCTGTTTCAAAGCCGGTATCGATTGCCATTTGTTGCAGCAATCGTACCGTTTGTTCTTCTTCAACGTTATCGTTGATGGAACTAAAAAGTATCTTCCATCCGTCGTAGTGTTCATCGAAAGTTTGCGTATCATCAAAAAGAGTGACAAGTCTGCGGAAGTTATCGCTGATTGCTTCATATACATTGTTGAACTGACGCTCTTCGTCCATTTTGTTGTGCTTGAGAATCGCCCATTGCAAAATAGCGGTTTCAAAGAGGGATGTTGGCGTGTCGGCATTGAATTCGATGAGTTTGATCGGTTTACCGTCAATCCCTCCTGCAAGATCAAAGCGACCATACAGATGCCAATGAACATCATTCTCCCAGCTTTTTTTGATCAATTCGATGAGGTTAAATGGGATGCCTAGTTCAAAAAACAAATTGTTATCGATAACGTGCTGTGCTGCGGTAGCATACATGTCATATAGCTCGTTTACTGCCTCATAATAGGCCTCTGCCTCTTGATCGGTTACAATGACGAGTTCATCGGCTATGTATTTGCTTTGATCGCTGTCGGTGTGCCAATGAAATCCAATGGTTTCAAGCACGGTATCGTTGATGGGTTCTATTTTTTGCAGAGTGACCATCATTATCCCCCAAAGCTACTAGAGGAACTGCTGCTTCTTGAGCTTGAACTTCCAAAAAAGCTTTTTTTAGAACTTCCGCTAGAGGCTTTGCTTCCGCTTTGACTTGCTGAGCGATGATAGGCTGATTTATTGGAAGCATCTTGATTTTTACGGAAATTGGTGTTGTTCATAAGGCTATTAGCAATCATATTACCCAGTAATGCTCCACCTGCGGCAGCGAGAATGGTTCCGCCAAGACCAAGTCCCTCACTCTTTGGTTCTGAGTTCAGTTCTGATTTGCCTTCTTGCATTTTTTTGTACTCTTGATCAGCAAGTGCTTTCATCTCCCCTTCGGTCATGACCCGTTCATGTACAGTACCATTTTCGTCCGTTTCATGAATAATAGCACGGCTTG
>JAMCPS010000037.1 GCA_023379705.1 Campylobacterota bacterium | reverse complement strand
AAGCTATTTCCCCATAGAGAAAGCGCGTGCTTACATCAGCGGCAAACACCGTTTAACCGGTCATGTATTAGCCGCTTTATTCGGTGTAGTAACCCCATTTTGCAGCTGTTCGTCAATACCTCTTTTTTTAGGATTCTTGCAAGCTCGAATTCCGCTGGGTGTAACCTTTAGTTATCTCATCTCTGCTCCTCTAAGCGATGCGGTTGTGATTGCTTTACTCTTTTCACTTTTTGGTTGGAAAATTGCCCTCCTCTATGTGGGTGTCGGTCTTCTAATCGCGATTGTTGCAGGATTGATTATCGGGGCAATGAATTTGGAAAAAGAGGTATTGATTGAGGTCAAAACGATCGATGACATCAGCTACAGCGAAGACGAGATTCTTTTTCTCCATCGTCTCCGCGAATCATGGAACTACACGACGGATATATTCAAAAAAATTTATCTTTATGTAATTGTAGGGGTAAGTATCGGGGCGTTCATCCACGGCTACATCCCCGCTGACTTTATTTCACACTATGCCGGTGGAGACGCATGGTATGCCCCGATTATCGCTGTTATAATGGGGATACCTATGTACTCCAATGCGGCGGGGGTACTACCGCTGATAGAAGTTCTCACACAAAAAGGGATGCTTTTGGGAACGGCGTTGTCATTTATGATGGCAGTAGTCGCCCTCAGCCTCCCTGAAGCCATGATTCTAAAGAGAGTCCTTTCACTAAAACTGATCGCTATTTTTTTCGGTATCGTCAGTTTTGGTATACTTCTCGTAGGATATCTGTTTAACGCCATTTTATAGGAGATAATCATGAAAATCGAAGTATTAGGTACCGGATGCAGTAAATGCAAAACCCTCGAAGAAGCCACCAAGCAAGCCGTAGCCCAAAGCGGTCAATTCGCTCAAATCGAAAAAGTCGAAGACATCATGAAAATCATGGAATACGGAGTGATGAGTACCCCGGCTTTGGTCATCGATGGTAAAGTTATGAGTACCGGTAAAGTTTTAAGCGTGAATGAGATCGTAGAGATGGTTAAAGCGCATCAGATATAATCGACAATATCATTCAAAGAGACATCATGCACATTAACGCAATTTTTAAAAGCCTCTCAAACGATCAACGCCGTGTCGGATTGGTCATCCTACTAAACATCATTATCGTCATCATCGAAAGCACCGTCGGTGTTATCAGCGGGTCTCTTGCATTACTGTCCGATGCGTGGCACAACCTCAGTGATGTTTTGGCTCTCGTGGTAACGGCCATCGCTCTAGGGCTTGGAGCGCGCGCCGCTACTTCCACCATGACCTATGGGTATGTAAGAAGCGAGATGATGGCGACGTTTATCAATGCCAGTTTTTTGTCCCTTTTGATGATCTGGGTTGCTGTGGAAGCCGTGGATCGGCTCATACATCCTATGCCCGTAGATGGGTGGTTGACCATGGTAACAGCAGGGATCGCATTGGTCGTCAATACTACCAGTGCCATCATTTTAGGTGGACATGTACATACCCATGATCACGATGAAAATAACGATGCACACCATCACCATGATCTCAATGTCCGTGCCGCCTTTTGGCACATGGCAAGCGACGCCATTCTCTCACTTGCTGTTGTATTAGGCGGAGGAGCGATGATTATGTGGGGGGTTCCGTGGATTGATTCGGTTCTCTCACTGATATTTGCCGCAGTGATTTTGATCGCCAGTGGTAAACTAATTTCCCAATCCTTTTCCAGTCTGATGGATCGTGCAAATCCAGCAATGGTAACCAATCTTAAAAATATTATAAACAATCATCCCATGGTGACTCAAACGCACGATATTCATCTTATCAGACCCTCTAGCCGTGAACGCTTTTTTTCTGCTCATATCGTATTAGATGAAAATCTAACACTTAGCGAAGTTGAAACGATTATAGAAAACTTACGTCACGATCTCTCTCATGCCGGAGCCACCCATATTCTGCTACAGCCCGAAACTTCAAAATACGCACACAGTCATGAACAATGTGATGGACATATTCATCCTCACACCCACTAAAATGGTTAAAAACTAGAGCTTACTCACAATTGATTTAATCTCGCTGATCAGCTCTTGCTGTCTGGCATAAAGATACTCGATCAAAAAGCTCTCGTACGGTTCTTCCAAATCAAGCAGAACCACCACTTTTGTATATTCACCCTCATCCTTAATAAACTCGACATTGCCTGTCACCATCATACTTACCACACCGTCTTGCGAACGCTTGGAGGGAAGATGGAATTGTAAAGTCACCAGAGTTCCTATCGGAGGGATGCCTCTTGCATTATTCACTCTACAGGCTATCGATTTGATAGAAATATCCAAGATCGAAGCTGAAATTATATTTTTAAGTGCATTCATCGTGAGATGCATACGATGGTCGCTTTGAATACGAATATGTTGACGACTGTTTGCAGATGCCCTTAAAGGGACAAAGTTACGGAAAATCGCTATTTTTCTTCCAATATCCACAATTTTAATTTCTGCTGCAATGTCAAATGGGAGGTTTGTCCCTTGAATAACGATACTTTTTTCAACCTGCATTGCATAGCCCTGAATTTTTTCAATCGCCATATACACCATACCATCGGCAATTTTTATAATTTGCCCTATGGTATTGATACGTATTCCTTTGTAAAAATTAAGTAACTTCACTTGTGACTTGGATAAAAATAACTTCTCCAAGTAATGCAAAGCCTGATCTTTTACATCCAGTGATTTATCATCAAAAGAGATTTCGTGATAGACTAAATGAGACAAATCACTCGATATAAGTTCTCTTTGATTTATATGGTCAATGATATTAATCGCTTTATTCAATTCCAATTTAGACATATCAATAACAAAAGAATCCAAAACAGGAGTCGCTCCATTCACGGAAATTTGGGCAGCTACATTTTCATGCAGCCGCTCGAGACTTTCCTTGAGTTCATCCAGCGAAACCCCTTCATCAATAATGGTGAATACATCTTTGTGCCAAAGGGCAATATTGGCCATAGCATTGAAATGTTTTTTGGCCATTTCAAAAATTTGTTTGCATATTTCATTGTAAACGTCTTCACCGAATTCTTCAATAATTTTCTCTTCATTTTCTATCATAATGATAATGACAGGGATCGGTTCGCTCTCTTGCTTATGAACCACGAAAGCATCTTTTAAAATTTCAATAAAATTAATCCGATTAAGAAACATTTTTTCTGATTTTTTGAATGCGCCGCCTATGGGACTCATCTCTACTAATATTTCGGTATCAGTAATTTTATGCGCATCCACCAAAAATGATTCGGTAATTTTTTTATGATTTATTAGTTCACGTATCTCAGGTGTCGCAACCTGTTTTAAAAAATGGGCAGCATCAGAGGCATCAAATGTATTTAGTGCTGAAAGACCATAAAACTGCTTAAATGCATCATTGGCAAATATTCCTTTGTTTCCGCGATAAATCCAATACATATGCGATGTATTATCCACCACCTGCTTATAATTTAACAACACCAAGGATTCATTATGTTTTTTGATAATATTGGGCAAAGTGGAAAGCATCATTGTCGCAAATTCTTGCTCGTTGGTAATGTATTTTCCGACATACCCTGCTCTAAAATGCAGTGCCTCTTGATACAAAGCAATATTTATTTCATTAGAAAGGAGTAATGTTTCAAGACGATGTACATGCCCACTCAACATCCGTGTAGTAGATGAAGATACATTTGCTAAAGAGCCGTTAACAATAAGAACATGACACGACAAGGGTTCAGATGTTATCTCAGAAAAATCAATACGGCGCATGGTGCGAAAATATTCCAAACCTGCAGTACCAATAAAACCGGTATTTTCTTCATCGCCAATAACCAATAGGTCAAAAAATTTGGTATATTTACTAATTTTTTCCATCGGCATGTCAAAACTCTTTATTCTAAAATAATTGCTTTATTGTAGCGTGTTCTTGCACTACTCTGACACAAAATTTGCTAAAAACACGCATATCAATGTGCATTAGGGTAAAATTTCAAAAATATTTGTAGGAATTTTAATGCTTCGCTTTGCACCTAGCCCAACAGGAGATATGCATATCGGCAATCTTCGTGTTGCTTTATTTAACCATATCATGTCCAAAAAACGTAACGAACCCCTCCTTGTCCGTATCGAAGATACCGATAAAGAACGTAATATCGAGGGAAAAGAAAATGAAATTTTAGAGCTTTTGGCTCTTTTTGGGATCGATCACCAAGAACATCAACTTCAAAGTAATAATTTAAAATTTCATCGTGCTATGGCTCTGCAGCTATTACACGATAAAAAAGCGTTTAACTGCTTTTGCAGTGCCGAAACATTAGAAGCAAAACGTGATGCTGCCAAAGAAGCAAAAATAGCTTATCGCTATGACGGAACTTGCGCAAATCTTCATGCTGAAGAGGTGATCGACAACATGGCGCCCTTCACCATTCGTCTTACAAAGCCAACTCATAACATCACTGTGCATGACATCATCAAAGGGGATTCAACTTTTACCCCTGATGAGATCGACAGCTTTATATTAATGCGTACCGACAAATACCCAACCTACAATTTTGCGTGCGCTGTAGATGATATGCTCAGTGACATTTCCATTATTATTCGGGGGGAAGATCACGTTAGCAATACCCCAAAACAAATCGCGATTCATCAGGCACTGGGATACGACAAAAAAATCGAATACGCACACTTGCCGATTATTCTCAATGATCAAGGTAAAAAAATGTCCAAGCGTGATGATGCTTCGAGCGTAAAATGGCTTCTTGAAGAGGGTTTTATACCCGAAGCTATTATGAATTATTTGATTTTGATCGGGAACAAAACACCCAATGAAATCTTTACCGTAGCCAACGCCATAACGTGGTTTGATCTGGCAACCATTTCAAAATCACCTGCTCATTTTGATATTGATAAACTCAAGTTCATCAATCGTGAACATCTCAAAATGATGGACCCTAAAGAACTCTCCCGCTATGTCGGATTTGCCGATGAAGAGATCGGACGATTGGCAAAACTCTTTTTGGATGAAGCCAGTACGCTCAAAGAGCTTCGCGGTAAGATCAGCGCCATCTTTTCCCCTAAAGAAGTTCCTGATGAATATAAAGAGGGGTTTGAACTTTTACGCGAATTAACGCTAAAAGCACCTCATTATGACGATTATGAATCGTATAAAGCCTATCTGATTGAGCACAGCGGGCTTAAGGGCAAAAACCTTTTTAAACCATTGCGTATTCTCATCGGTGGCTGCGAACACGGCCCTGAAATGGGCGATTTGTATGAGCATCTAAAAAATTATTTAAAAGAGGTAGTAAAATGAACCCATTGGATGGAATAATCAGCGGGCTTGGCGGCATTGTGCATTCATTGCTAACCGTATACATTTGGATAGTAATCATAGGTGCTCTTTTGACATGGGTACGTCCTGATCCGTACAATCCCATCGTTCAAATCATCTATCGCCTTACAGAACCTGCCTATCGATTGGTACGACGTATGATGCCCACCGTTTTCAATGGCTTGGATCTTGCTCCATTGATTATCATCATCCTGCTTCAAGTGATTGATGTGATCTTGGTAAATATTCTAAATGCGGTGGTCATAGGGTGAAACGTTCTTTACTATTAACCCTGCTGTTTGTTTCTTCCACTTGGGCGATCACATTGGAGGAGATCAATGACAAACCCGCTTCTCGGCAAAAAAACTTTTTGATCTGGCAGTTTTTGCATCAAGATATCAATGCATCGCAAGCCAATGACGCATTTTATCAAGTCGAATACGTTAATGAAAGATTTCTCTTTGATTATGCGGCAAAAACGGATGAAGCAGAAATTAAATATACCGTCAATTGTATGAAAGAACCGGCCTGCAATCTTCCGCTGATCCCTGAAGATGACTGTCTGATGCTCGCCCTTACACCGGCAAAAGCTGCAGCACTCAAAAACGAAGAGCGTGAGGGGATAGCCGCACGATTGGAAGATAAATTTGGAAATACCCAATGGCTTCGAACCATGAATCAGGAAAGTTTTTATACCTCAACGGACAATCTTCACAGCGAAACCACCCTCTTTCGTCTAGCAGGTGCGGCTTACCGATATGCTCATTTTAATCACACAGTAACCCCTGAAGTTCTTTTGGCGTTATCTGCCATGAATTCTTTTGGAAACATTGTTTTCTTAACCGTCACCGATCCAAAGATGAATCAGCTTCAGCAATCATTGTCTGATGTAACAGGTGGAAAATACGATCCGCAAACCCATTTCTTTTTGGCTATGAATTCGATAAAATACGGTAAACTTGGTATCGCGCTCGATCATCTCAAAGAAGCAAAACTTCGTTTTTATGCCCCGATTGACAAAGATAAAACTCGATTCTGGATGTATCAAATCACCCAAGACCAAGAGTATCTCAAAGAGCTATCTGAAAGTCTGGACATCAATATGTATGTCCTCTATGCCCGCGAGCTTCTAAACTTACCTACCGAAAACTATTTTACCTCTTTACCGACGACGGATCGCACCGACAGTATCAAGGGGATCGATCCGTTTGAATGGAGAGCATTTTCCCAAGAGATCATGCGTTCAAAACCAGAAACGATCAGTGACCTCATCGACCGCAGTGATGGCAATGAATCCATGGCCATTCAAGGATACGTGCTGGAACGTACCTATGAACCGTACATTCACAATTTCACCATGGCGTATGACCAATACATGACGAATCTGAGTAATGACAAAAAAGCGCTTTTGTATGCTCTCATGCGTCAAGAAACCCGATTTATCCCAGGATTGATCTCACGTTCCTTTGCGTTGGGGCTTATGCAAATCATGCCGTTTAATGTGGATACGATCAGTAAAGTGCACCCTCTCAAACCAACGACCTATTTTGATATGCTAGAGCCACAGATGAGCATCGCGTATGCAATCAGCCATCTAAAGCATCTTGAAGATAAATACTACAATCCAATTCTCATCGCCTATGGATATAATGCGGGATTTGGTTCCACAAAACGTCTTTTGACAGAAGGTGGACGATTTTTACCCGGAGAGTATGAGCCGTTTTTGAGTATGGAACTTATGGGGAATGATGAGAACAGAGAATACGGCAAACGGGTACTTGCCAACTATGTCATCTATAAAAAGATTTTGGGAGAAGAAGTGAAAATCACTTCCCTTTTTGATAATTTAATACAACCGAGCCAGTCTGATTATTTTCGAGCTCAAGCGCTAAAACTCCCTCAGTAAAGTTTTTATACTTTACAAAATAAAACCGGTTCCATGTATTACGAACCGGCATCAGTCGGCGTCTTAGATCTGCTTCATTTAGCTCTTCTATTTCCAAGGACTCTTTGCCGTTAAGTGTCAGATGGTAGCCAATATCCTTTAAATCCCTTTTTTTAACACTTCGCATATCGTTTTCAAAATAAATAGCCGCAATAAAAAACTCGCCATCTTTGTATTGTTGGGGATAAACAGGATTCAAATAAATAGCAGAAATAATCGCTTTGGTTTCAAGGGAGAGAACAATACTGCCCGTTCGCAACTGCTCAACAGAACGCTCATGCGCTTTATCCATCGTAAAAAGGTCAAACGCTCCTTTATCAGCGCATCCGCTCAAGCTCAAAAGTACAATAAGTCCAAGCACAGGAAATCGCATGGGTATCCTTTATTTAATTCATGTTTACTATCTTAACGAAATTTTAATGATAGTTGACTTGAAGGTTGAAAAGCATCAGAAGGCTTACAGAGAGTCATTAAGCAAAAGTCAATACAATTACGTAACTGATTACATACATACGCAAGGAATCATCATCAAATCTTCACACACCAATAGAAAAATCGCACCGAAAAAAGAGAATGCAGAGACTCTGCAAGTCAATGAGATAAAAACCATGTTTATGAATTGGTTTAAATCCAGTCGAGCTGCAGAAGGTCATGTCATGAGTAAATCCGACGTCATTAAAAATATTTTAAAAAAATTGGATTCAAAACAAGATAAATTCTTTACAAGGGCAATGGATGAAATGACCAATGAAGGGTTGTTTGTAGTACAGCCAGACGGTGTAACCTTGGTATTGACACAAAAAGGTGCCGATCTGCTTTAAAACATCTTTTATAACCGTTTGTTAACGGATTATGAAAAATTTATTTCCCCAAGATGAGTTATTATGTTATACTCCAAAAAATCATAAATTGGGACTGCATGAGTTTTGATATCTTAAATCGGGTTAATGTACTCGTAAAAAAAACGTATTACACCTACGACAGATTTAATGTTGAGGCAACGTTTGCATTGCTGTATCATGAAAAGCCGTTAAATGTCATTGAGTTATCCAAATATATCAGAATTACCGACCAAATTATGCCGCTTGACGACAACCACTATTTCATTATTTTTTCGTTCACATCGCAAGAAAATGCCTACAAGGCCTCACAAAACATCTTGTACAGTCTTGACCAATATTTTAACAACCAAACCAGCTGTATTGCGCTGGACACTTTTGATACCTCAAAATCTCCTAAAGCTATTCTAACCCGATTGAATCAGATTCTTGCCGAAACCCGAAAAACCTCCTATATTCGAGTTGAAACCGAAGAGATACTCGACAACTAAGACAAAACACCTAAATTAATGTAAAATTTCATCAAAAATACAAAGGATCATCATGGCATGGGCAACCGCACGACACATATTAGTAGAGACGCAAGAGGAGTGCACCACCCTCAAAGAACAAATCGAGAATGGTGAATCTTTTGAAAGCGCTGCAGCCGAGCACTCTAAATGTCCCTCAGGACGTAAAGGCGGAGATCTGGGTAAATTCAGTCCTGGTCAAATGGTTCCCGAGTTTGATAAAGCCGTATTTAATGGCGATGTAGGTGTTCTATACGGACCTATTAAAACACAGTTCGGTTATCATTTACTCGAAGTTACTGCAAGAGGTTAAGTATTTGGTCCATGATTAGCCGTTTTAACACCCTCTTCCCTCTATGGGCTGTTGTATTTTCTGCAATGGCCTATTTTTACCCCCAGCTGTTTTCACAACTCTCTTATTCCATTAGCTACTTACTGATAGCTATCATGCTCTTTATGGGGATGACTCTCTCCAGCAATGATTTTTTACGTGTACTAAAAAGGCCCAAGATAATTTCACTGGGTCTGTTTTTACAATTTTCAATTATGCCACTGTGTGCACTGATGATTTCCAAACTGTACGGCTTGCCTGATGAGCTGACCATTGGCATGATTCTCGTCGGATCGGTTTCTGGCGGAACAGCATCCAACGTTATAACCTATCTAGCAGGCGGCGATGTGGCACTTTCCATTACCATGACAACCGTATCAACGCTTTTTAGTGTCTTGGCAACCCCATTGCTCACTTATGTGTATGTCGGACAAAGTCTGGACGTGCCCGTTTTAGACATGCTGATCAGTATAGTTAAAATCGTCCTGATTCCAGTCCTTTTAAGGGTCATTTTGAACCGTTTTTTTGGCACCCTGATCACAAAAAATGAGCCCTACTTTGCATCTCTGTCCATGCTGTTGATTCTTACTATAATCGCCATTGTCGTTGCCCTTAACCACGATCACATGAACGAAGTAGGATTGCTCATCGTAAGTGCGGTAATGCTGCACAATGCAATCGGTCTAATAAGTGGCTACACAATCACTTCCCTTTTAGGCTATGAACCCAAAGTCTGTCGAACAGTTGCCATCGAAGTAGGAATGCAAAACTCTGGACTGGCCGTAGCACTGGCACTTAAATATTTTTCCCCTATGAGTGCTCTTCCCGGAGCCGTGTTTAGTATCTGGCATAATATCTCCGGCGCATTGTTAGCCAGTTATTGGAACCAAAAAAAATCCAATATCTAAATATGTCTTAGTTATGTTAAAATAACGTTTATGTATCTGCGATTAGTTATTTTTTTATTTATTTTTTTCGTAACAGCCCAATGCGATACCCTCAAGCAAAACTATACGTTTAATGAGCCAAAAATATATTCCTCAGACCTTGTAAGCGATTGCCCTAAACGTTTTGAAGTCTTGCAGATACCCGACGATAAAACCACTTATCGGATAAATGCGCAGATTATTGCCAAAACCTTTGAACTTAACGGATGCAGCATTGACCCTGGAAAAGTCCGTTATGTTAATTTTACCAAACAAAGCGCACTTGACCTTTCACCCTTTAAACAACAGCTTATGGATGCGTTCATCTCTGCTTATCCAACCATCCATATCAAAAACATTGATGTATTCACAAGAGGATTTATTGAGTCGATTCCAAAAAATTCCAAAGCTGTTTTTGATCAAGATGTCTGTGATCATCACAATGGAACATTCTATGTTTTGGATGAAAGCGGTATACGGCGCTATTTTGATTTCAGTATTGATGCCACACTCAATGTTCTTCATAGCAATCAAAAAATAAATCAAAAGCAAGTCCTTTCTTCAGCCAATTCAGCTTTTAAATCAGTCCCTTTTGAGCGATTCAGAGGTAAACCGCTCAGTGCACTTCCGCATCAAGCACAACGGTTTCGCCGATCCTTAAGAGAAAACACTCCCATCGTTGATCGCTATCTTGAGCCGTTGCCAATTGTCCTAAAAGGGTCAAAAGTAAGTGTACAAGTACAAAATGGACTAGTAATCGTTGAGTTTATCGCTACCGCCACACAAGAAGGGGCACTGTATGATATTATTACGATTGAAAAAAGTGATAAAAAAAGGGCAAAAGCCAAAGTGATTGGAGAAAATCGGGTGGAACTGCAATGAAAGTGGTCGTAGGTATCAGCGGAGCCAGCGGTGCGAGTTTGGGTTTAAAATTTGCAAAAGCTCTTCCTGCACAGATGCAAAAGCATATTATTGTCTCCAATCACGCACAAATTGTCCTCGATAAAGAAGAAAATACTACCGTGCATGCCAACGATGAAATATGGGCATCTGTTGCCTCAGGCTCATATGGTGCCGATGCCATGATTATTCTCCCTTGCAGTATGAATACCCTCGCAAAAATAGCATGCGGGATTGCTGACAACCTGATAACGCGTGCGGCAAGTGTGATGATTAAAGAGCGCCGAACCCTCGTCCTGGCTCCTCGTGAATTCCCATTTTCTCCTATTGCTTTGGAAAATATGCACAAACTCTCCATGATGGGTGTTATTATTGCACCTCCGGTACTTGCCTACTATTCAGGACAAGAAACGCTTGATCAAATGGAAAATTTTATGATTGGAAAATGGTGCGATTTGATGGGTATTGAAAACAATCTCTATAAACGGTGGAGTGATCATGCATAAAATTGCTCTCTACCCCGGAACCTCTTGGATAATATCATAAAAGATCCGGTTTCGCCGATCCTTAAGAGAAAACACTCCCATCGTTGATCGCTATCTTGAGCCGTTGCCAATTGTCCTAAAAGGGTCAAAAGTAAGTGTACAAGTACAAAATGGACTAGTAATCGTTGAGTTTATCGCTACCGCCACACAAGAAGGGGCACTGTATGATATTATTACGATTGAAAAAAGTGATAAAAAAAGGGCAAAAGCCAAAGTGATTGGAGAAAATCGGGTGGAACTGCAATGAAAGTGGTCGTAGGTATCAGCGGAGCCAGCGGTGCGAGTTTGGGTTTAAAATTTGCAAAAGCTCTTCCTGCACAGATGCAAAAGCATATTATTGTCTCCAATCACGCACAAATTGTCCTCGATAAAGAAGAAAATACTACCGTGCATGCCAACGATGAAATATGGGCATCTGTTGCCTCAGGCTCATATGGTGCCGATGCCATGATTATTCTCCCTTGCAGTATGAATACCCTCGCAAAAATAGCATGCGGGATTGCTGACAACCTGATAACGCGTGCGGCAAGTGTGATGATTAAAGAGCGCCGAACCCTCGTCCTGGCTCCTCGTGAATTCCCATTTTCTCCTATTGCTTTGGAAAATATGCACAAACTCTCCATGATGGGTGTTATTATTGCACCTCCGGTACTTGCCTACTATTCAGGACAAGAAACGCTTGATCAAATGGAAAATTTTATGATTGGAAAATGGTGCGATTTGATGGGTATTGAAAACAATCTCTATAAACGGTGGAGTGATCATGCATAAAATTGCTCTCTACCCCGGAACCTTTGATCCGATAACCAATGGACATTTTGACATCATTGAACGTGCCCTAAAGCTGTTTGATGAAGTAGTTGTTGCGGTTGCTGATTCATCCGATAAAAAGCCTAGATTTTCACTCGATGAACGTGTACAGATGGTAGAACTCGCTATCAAAGATCTCGATCGAGTACGTGTTGTAGGATTTGATATCCTTACTGTAGAATTGGCTAAATCCATCAATTCAACCGTTCTTATACGGGGACTTCGTGCCATAAGCGATTTTGAATTTGAACTTCAATTGGGCTACTTGAATAATTCATTGCAACCTGACATCGAAACGGTCTATTTAATGCCAAAACTCAAACATGCCTTTATCAGCTCCTCCATTGTTCGTAATTTATTAAAATTCAATGGAAAAACGGAACACCTCCTCCCCCCTTCTGTTCAAAATGTTATTGGGAGTATGAAATCATGTACGTTACCATAGAGGGAATTGATACGGCAGGAAAAAGCACTCAAATAGAAGCTTTACGCAAACTCTTTACACAAGCAGTTTTTACAAAAGAACCGGGTGGTACGGATATAGGGCAAACCATACGGTCTATGATTCTTAACGGAGAAATGGAA
>JAMCPS010000036.1 GCA_023379705.1 Campylobacterota bacterium | reverse complement strand
CATCATCGTCCTCGGTGGTCCTGAAGCCTCATACATGCCTCATCGTGTTAATTTTGACAATGCCGACTACATTGTCAGCGGCGAGGGAGAAATAGCGTTTTATGAGCTGTGCCGCAGTGTTTTAGACAGTATCATACCACCTGAGCGTTTCATCCGCGCCCCAATGCCTGACCTAAAAGTAATATCCTTACCCTATACTGCCTACAGCGATGAAGATGTGGCACATCGTACGATCTACGTGGAGGCATCACGCGGGTGTCCGTTTGAGTGCGAGTTCTGTCTATCATCCATCGATGAAAAAGTACGTAATTTTCCTCTGGATGAATTGCTCGAAGAATTCGAAGTTCTCTGGAATCGCGGAGCACGCAGTTTCAAATTCATCGACCGTACCTTTAACCTTAACATGACGTTTGCCAACCGAATACTCGATTTTTTCCTCTCCAAAGAACCGCCCTATTTTGCCCATTTTGAAGTCATACCTGACCATTTTCCCGATGTTTTAAAATCCAAAATCGCCCTATTCCCTCCCGGATCATTGCAACTGGAAGTGGGTATTCAAACCCTGGACCCTGTTATCTCCAAAGGGATTAACCGACCTCTGAGGCTCGAGAAGATTTTTGAGAATTTGCACTTTTTAGAAAACGATACCAAAGCACACATGCACCTCGATCTCATCGTAGGACTTCCGGGTGAAACGATCGAAGGGTTTGGACGCAATCTTGATAAACTCTGCTCACTCACTCACAGCGAAATTCAAATCGGTATTTTGAAAAACCTCTCAGGAACCACCCTCTCACGTCATGACAAAGAGCATGGTATGATCTACAGCGACATACCTCCCTACGATATTCTCCAAAACAACAATCTTAGCTTCGTACAGATACAAAAGATGAAACGCTTTGCCCGTTTTTGGGATCTTTATTACAACAGTGGAAATTTTGATAAAAGTGTCAAATTGTTATGGAAAGGCGAAAAAGTATTTGACGGCTTCTATGCATTCAGTGAATGGATTTTTACCCAGACGCTCTCTACCTGGAAAATATCGCTTGACCGTCAGATATCATTGCTGTATGAGTACCTATTATTAGATACTGCGCTTGAAGTGATACAAATCTCACTGATAGAAGACATCAACACAACTCCAGGGAGAAGAATCCCCTATTTTTTAACGCACGATGTCTCCAAAGAAGGTCCTAAAAGCACTGAAAAACAGGTAACACCGAAACGACAAGCAAAAAGAGTTGAATAAGAAAGAAAAAAAGGTGCACTAAAGTGACGAGTTCTAGCGCGAAAACTTAGGTTAAGAAGAATTACAAGGGCCACAGGGCCCTGTTAGAAGTGAGTTTTAGAATTTCAGTTGTGCAATTAGACGCAATGTCTCGATATCACGACCAAAATAGTATGGATTTCCGTTTGGTGGAAAACCTAAATCGCTTGCATTATTATTTACAAGAGTATACATAGCTGTTAGTCCAAGATTTCCAACTTTTGTCCCTACAGATAAATCAAATCCATCAATTCCGTCTCCTGAATTAACGTGAGCGCCAGTTGTGTGACTATACCAATATGCTTTGCTTGCATTAACATAGGCAGCTGATAGGTCGAATCCTGCAACAGAACCTTTTGCTCCAACTTTATACGTTTTAACACCCGGAGCTGTTACAACACCGTCAAAGTAGATTGAACCATCACCTGTGTAAATGTTTGTTTTATCCGCAGTTGACATGTTTGAGAAACCCAAATAGCCATCTTTGTCTGCTTGTGAATACGCCGCATAGAGATTGACACCCGCAACATCAACCGCTGCTTTTACTGCCCAAATACTAGAGTCATTATCACTTTTCTGAAGGTTTGAAGATGTAATATCGACTGCTGTATTAGTCGATGAATTCATTCGACCACTTGGACTCATAGTAGCATATTGTGCGCCCAATGTCACCATTCCAGCTATTTTTGTATCCGCTTGGAGCCATACAGCATCTGCAACGCTTACAACGTTGTAGTACCATGCTTGAAGTGTAGTAGCTGCAATTGATTTATTGGTAACACCAACTGCGTACGCTCCATTAGCCTCTTGTCCAAAACCAAATGTACGGAAACTGTTCATATTTACCGTACGTCCAGGACTTCCTGCCAAACGGATACCACCCTCTAGACGTACATCACCAATACCACCACCAACATTTTGTCTATTGTCACCCGCACCGTGTCCGTTGTGTTTTCCAATCCATGCACCAACAATTGATGTATCAGGAAGATCCGTATTAACCGCTACAACTGATTCAAACGTATTATAGGCGAGATTCCATTTTTCGGTAAAAATAAGTGGCGTATTGAGCTCCATACGTCCCGCTTTTACCGTTGTTTTGCCCATTGTAGTTGCTAACCACAACTGACTGATGTTTGAAGCATCACGCATACGATCTGCATGGGTTGAACCATTTATAGCAGTGTTTCTTTGAGCTACATCATTACCATTGGTAAAACCTGTTTCTCCATAGGGTGCATTGATCATATTATCGCCAAAAACGTTGCTGTCAAGACCAAGAGTTGAATATACTTGTACCTCTGCACCTGCGCTCACTGATTTCAACAAATCAGCAGTTACACCAATACGTCCAGCGATACCACCCGCTGAAGTATTATTGTAGGGAGAAACCTCCGCCACATTACCGGCTCATTGCTTAAACCAACCAGAACTAGAAGGTTGAGTAGTTCCAGCCCCAGCAGCAGGTGTAGCCCCTGAAGTTCCTGTAGTACCACTAAGATCTCTAGGGCCTGCTTCATTGTCATTTGTTTGATAGATAATTTTCACATCACCATTTACTTTTACATTATCAATTGCAAAAGCACTGCTTCCCAATGCCATGACGGCTACTAAACTTAATTTTCCAAATTGCATTCACTCTCCTTATTTCGTCCTTAATAAGATAAACTTATTTTGATCGCGGCACAATGATAAAGGTTTATTTCTTAAAGCAATCTTCAAATCATTAATATTTATGATAATAAGATTACTTTATATTATTATGAGATAAGAATGTGATAAGGCATATGTTATTTGAAATATTAATATTAAGATGAAGTTATATTCCCGCAAGGGGAATCTGAAGAAGGAGTTACCAGTTACGAATACGAATATGACACGAAGCACATTGTCTTATGAGTTGATTGTAGTTTTCCAACGCTTCATCCATGTGTCCTGCATCAATCGATACGATCAAATCATCAGAATACAGACGCAGCATACGTGCAGATTTTTGAGCAAATTGATACGCATACACTTGATCTTTTGGCAAAATCCATTTTACATCTTCACTTTCCAGTCTTTTCAACGTCCCTTGCAGTTTTTTGACACCTGCTTTCATATCTTCGCTTGAACTGTAAAAACCGCCACGCTGAATCTGTTCCATTCCTTCTAGCATCGTACGCATATCTTTCATCATCATGCTTCTATGATCAATTTGCGCTGCATTAAGCGCTCCAGCCAACAAAGAGGCCAACCCAATCGCTGTTATTATTTTTTTCATCGATAAACCTTTAGTATTGAATAAGATCTTTTGAAAATTCGGTTAGTTTTACGGTTTTTGCCGATAATGAAACCAATTTTTTTGCCTCTGCTGGACCATTGTAAAACTGCTTAAGTTCAGGCTTGAATGCCTTGAAGTAATCTTGAAATTTATCCATTCCCAAAATACCTACAGCCCAAAGGGTATCATCAGCGGCATGTTCAAGTACAACAGCGGATAATGGTTGTGTTGCAGCTCCTCCTAGGACTTTTGCCCCGGCACTTGTGTCAAATGCGGAAAGGTGTGAAGAACAAACGATGACACCGCTTTTATCATAAGCCATGGTTTTTGTTTTTTCGGGAACGTGCATGATGAAACTGTCGTTTGGTGTAGGATGCGTTAACTGATGGGTACAGATGGCCACATAAGCTACAAT
>JAMCPS010000035.1 GCA_023379705.1 Campylobacterota bacterium | reverse complement strand
AAGAGGGTATGGAAAGGTAAAATATCGGTATAAAAGTTCATGGCTTCATTGTATGCCACATCGAGGAGTTCTTTTAGAGGACCTTGCTTATGAAACTTTGGAGAGATAAAAGCACCTGCGGCACCGCTGCCACCCGCCGCAATCCCCGTCTTATCGACTAATGCGACTCTCAATCCCGCTTGCGATAAAAAATAGGCGCTGGTACAGCCGTTTATCCCTGCACCAACAATGATTACATCATAAGGTAATGTTTTTGATGTCGGCAATTGCGTATATCTCTTGATAAATCATTCCGATAAGCGCCTTTCGGTTGGCACGTATTTGAACATCCTCAGCGTTGACCATAACCTTATCAAAGAAACTGTTCAGTAAATCCTTTAGACCAAAAAGAGAGTCTAATCGTTCTTCAAATGTCGTATGCTGATCTTTTATAACCAAAGAAGCCGCCTCATACAAGTGACGTTCTGCATCTTCGTGAAGCAAATCGGGATCAACAACAAAGGTATCGCTCATGTCTTCGTCTTTTAAAATATTGGAAACACGCTTAAAGGTTGAGAATGCTTCAACAAACATATCCGATGATGCTATGCCATTAACTGCTCGTATTTTACGATCCAATGCGAGAACATCAAGCTCAACGACGCTATCTTTGGCAACCACCGCTTGAATAATCGAAGGGTTGACTCCGACATAGGCACCGCCAAGTCGTTCGATTATAAAGGTCTCAATGTTTTTCTTATACTCTTTTCCCGTGGGATAATGGTGAGCCAAACGATCAATAAGGGTAGAAAAGTTTAAAGGAATTTGATGCTCTACCGCGATTTTAATCAATCCATTGACCGCACGGCGAAGGGCAAACGGGTCACGCGATCCCGTAGGGATTTCGCCGATGCTAAACATCCCGATTAAGGTATCCAGTTTCAGTGACATAGCGACAATCGCACTCATAGGCGTGCTTGGCAATGCGCTTTCTTCCCCGTTTGGCAAATATTGTTCTTTGATCGCTATGGCTATGTCATTGGACTCGCCAAGGGCAAGTGCATAGTAATATCCCATAAGCCCCTGCAACTCAGTAAACTCATACACCATTTCACTCATCAAATCAGCTTTTGCGAGATCCATCGCACGCATCAAAGCAGTTTTATCGATGTTCATTGAACTACCGACCAAATCGTACAATACTTGCGCAACCATTTTTTCACGCTCAATTTTTTCACGCAGCGTTCCCAAACCGTTCATAAATACGATCTTCTCTAAGCCCGTTGTCACAAGACCCTTTTTGAGATCATTTCGGTAAAAGAAAAGAGCATCGCTAAGTCGTGGACGCAATACGCGCTCATTGCCTTCTATTACTTTACTAAAATCATCCGTCAGCGCATTGGATACGACACAAAACGCATTTATCAACTTACCGTCTTTGAATACTGGAAAATAGCGCTGATGCTCTTTCATGGAGGTGATAATGACTTCTGGGGGAAGTTCCAAAAAGCTTTCGTCAAAACTGCCGATCAACGGTGTGGGATGTTCGGTAATCGCGACAACTTCATCCAAAAGGTCATTATCTACCTCTATCGTAATCCCCTGCTCTTTTTCGAGTCTGGCGAAAGAGGTCAAAATATTTTCACGTCGCTCACTGGGAAACAGTGTCACCGATCCCTCTTTGAGCAAATCAAAATAATGGTGGATAGAGTTAACCGTTTTGGCTTCAAAATGACTAATGCGATGAACATACGTGTGTGCTTTTGAGGCTACGCCAAAGAGCTCGATATCCACTGATTGCTCGCCTAGCATAACATTCACCCAGCGAATTGGTCGAATAAAGCTTTCACTGTTACTTCCCCATCGCATTGATTTCCCAAAATTGAGACTCTTGATCCATTGGTCGATCATCTCACCCAAAAGCTCATCACTGGCCTTTCCCTGAACGGTGCGACTAAAATAAAGGACTTCTTTACCGCCCTTTTGCGCTTTGGAGAGCTGATCAAATTCGACACCGCATTTTTTTGCAAAGCCCAAAGCCGCAGGAGTAGGAACACCGTCTTTGAGTGCCATTTCGAGAGGTGCCCCGTAAAATTCTTCAATGCGATCTTCTTGGTGTGTTAAAAATTCACGATGCCATAGGACGAGGCGTCTTGGCGTGTAATAAAATTCAAACTCTCCCAAAAGACCATTTTTTTCCAGTACGGTGACCCATTTTTTTTCTATTTCATTCAATTCTTTGAGCAAAGGAACCGCAGGAAGTTCTTCGACACCGATTTCTATCAAGAGTGGTTTTAACATAATTATTCATCCAAATAGTATTTTAATATAGGCTTTATTTTATCTATAAATTGGTTAAAAAAGGCTGTTGCTTTGATGAAAATTAAATAAGATATAAACTATCCTCTTTAGGGAAGTTTAAAAGTTTAGCGGTGTACAATGCCCTATTCATAATTAAAAAACACAAGGAGAATTAACATGCCAACAATTAACAAATACGTTGATATTGACACTGTAGAAAGAGAAGCAAAAAAAGATCTTATCGATCGTCACTCACCGTTTATCACGGTTGTAGGTGAGGCAAAAAAAGGTCAAATGCTTGCAGTAAATGTAAAAATGGGTCAAGAGTACACGCATCCAGACGATTTTGATCACTACATCGAAAGCATCACTCTTTTTAATGGTGACACAAAACTAGCAATGACTTCATTTGTACCAGGAACACTTGGTAATGAAAAATCTCATGCTGAAGTAACTTTCAATATTCGCCCAATGGGTAAAAAATTGACACTTATTGCACATGGTTACTGTACAAAACACGGTATCTGGGAATCAACTCCAGTAGAAGTTACTGTTGAAGAAGAAGCTTCAGCTTGCTGCGGCGGCGGACACTGTTCATAATCCTCCTTTGACCCTTTTGGGTCAAGCCTAATTTCCTCTACTCTTCATAACTTTTTTACAACTTTAATTCACTATAATACAATTAGATATTTAATTAATACTATTAAATGAGATTTTATGGATTTTCACTTTATCGGTAGGCAGCCTATTATCAACCATGATGGCGATATTTTTGCTTATGATCTTTATTTTTCAATTACAGGTTCCAAACCTGTCTCACTGCGAGCTTCTGTATCTACTTTGATCTCTACTTTATTAAATACATATGGTATTAAAAATATTTTAGGTGAACGTCCCGGCTTTATTCAAATCGATCATACGGTGTTACACAGCGATATGGTTGAATCAATTCCTAAAGAACATTTTATTCTCTCCATACTTGATTCCACGATCTTAGACAAACGGATGTATCATAAAATCATTCAGCTGTATAATGATGGCTATCAACTTGCTTTGTATGACATTACGTTAAATTCCATCCCAAAGTTAAAAAAACTAAAATATCTATTTCCCT
>JAMCPS010000034.1 GCA_023379705.1 Campylobacterota bacterium | reverse complement strand
TTCGATTTCTTTGGACTCATTTTTGGCATATGGATTGTTGCCGGGATTTTTATTACTTGCGTTGTTTTAGATCTATTATTTGATTATTGCATCGCGTGTAAAGTTTACAGCATAGCCAGAAAACTCTATCCAGCGTGGTTTGAATAATGGCAGCGTTATCGTCAAAAGCTATTTACGGTTTGGCGGCAATGCATGTTTTATCACATTCCACCAACGGTCGTTCAATGCAAGTTAAAGAAATAGCAGCAATGACGCAAATATCTCATGGCTATTTAGAACAACTGCTTTCTATTATGCGCCGTCAAAATTTAGTTTTGAGCATACGAGGGGCATCGGGTGGTTATAAACTGGCACGTCCTGCACATGAAATTGATGTCATTGAAATCATTGAAGCATTAGAGGGGCCATTTTACAAAATAGAAGGAAATGTAGGATCGAGTTTAATACTGGAATATTTTTGGAAAGAAATCGAAGTAAAGATGCAAGGCTTATTTGGATTAAAACTTTCCGAACTGGATCGGGCTTATCAGCCGCATTTTTACGAAATATAGGGCATTGCAGTTTAGTGCTTGGTATAGTTTCTTTCGATAAGTTTGCGATTTTGAATCATAATCATTTCAATTTGTGTTGCATTTTTTCCATAATAGATGTTTTCTATATGAGAATTACTTTTTTTAGCTTGAACTTCTGTATAAAAATCATTGAGGGTATTTCCCGTTTTTTTACTACTCTTAAGTGACTTCAGGGAGGTTCTCTTCCCTTTTTGAGGTTCAAGGTAATGATTTATTAGGTTTTCGCTGACTTCGTTTTTACTCATTAACTACTCTTTATAAGATATTTTATTCTAAAAGCAAAAACTATTCCAATAATCATAACCCTTCGCACAAGACATACCAAAGACGTTCAACTTCACTATCGTTTAAAAAGAGTGTCGAATAGTGTTCATACAGCCAAGAGAGTCCTTTTTCATTAATCGATAGAGTGTGCGAACATTTTGGATGGGCTGGTAAGAATGCACGTATTAATGAAATATTGGTTTCAACGAGTTCGTTACAAAAAAAACAATTCAGCTGTGAATGCAATCTTCCCTCATAATCTAATAATTCAACATAAGCTTCAATTGCAAGTCGCTTTGGATTTTGCTCACCCCATCGTTTGGCACAGTCATTTAACAATTGATAATAGAAGGGACCAATTTCTTCTGAACTGCCAATATGAGGATAAAAGAGTGCTATAAATTGTTGCCATATCAAGATTCGATCATATTTTCCCATCCAGCTAAATCCTAGATGAATCACATCACGCATACGTGGTATGGAGCTTTTCAAGGAGGTTTCAGATTCATAATCAATTTTAAATCCCAAATTGATAGGGCTATGCCGTGCGCCGTAAAAGCGATAAAGAGTTGTTAAGCAATCCTCGGATATGATGATTACTATCATATCTTCGTCACGTACTCGGCTAAGTTTGATAATATATCCCTGCATATTTTGCTTCTAAACTACACTTTTTGATCTGAATTTTTTAATAGATGTCCGTATTTTAAAGCTTTTTAACCAAATTATTGGTAAAATAAAGAAATTTTAATCCTCTTTAAACTAGTTATGTTTAAAAAGAGATTAAATACAAATAATTTCCGGAATTTTCCGATGCATAAGGTGGTATATCAGTGGAATACCAAGATTTATTAAGATCATTTAAAGACAACTGCGGGTTTGGTCTGATTGCCAATATTAAAAACCGTCCATCACATGAAACGCTTGAAAATGCAATTACCGCATTGGAACGTATGATGCATAGAGGAGCCGTAGCGGCTGATGGTAAAACAGGTGATGGAAGCGGATTGCTGCTTTCTTTACCTCAAGAATTTATGCGTTCAACAGCCTTGGAAAGCGGGATTGAATTGCCGGACCTGTATGCCGTTGCTGTAGTCTTTACTCATGGTTCATTCGGACTGGATGTATTGGAGCGTACCTGTGTCAATAATGATCTAAAAGTCGTTTTACAGCGTGTTGTTCCTCTCGATACTAATGCATTAGGTGAACAGGCTCTTTCGACGCTTCCTGATATCTATCATATATTTATTACACCTAACTCTTTAATGGCGTCTCGTCGTTTTGATGCGTTGCTGTATTTAAGTCGTAAAGAGACCGAACACGCACTTGTCGAAAATGAAGATTTTTATATCCCTTCAATGAGTTCAAAAGTGATCTCTTATAAAGGCTTGATCATGCCTACGCATATCAAGGAATTTTATACAGATTTTCAAAATGAAAATTTCAAGATCTCTTTTTCACTTTTTCACCAACGTTTTTCGACCAATACTCTTCCTAAGTGGCGTTTGGCACAACCTTTTCGTTCTGTTGCTCACAATGGTGAGATCAACTCAGTCGAAGCAAACCGTTTTAATGTTGCGGTCAAATCTGAGTCTATTAAAAGTGAAGTTTTTACAGATGAAGAAATATCACGTCTTCTTCCTATTTTGCAGCCTCAAGGCTCTGACAGTGCAAGTGCAGACAATTTCTTTGAATTCTTGATTGCTAATGGAATGGACTTTTTCAAAGCAGCGCGTGCAGTTATTCCGGCACCATGGCAAAACGCACCGCACATGGATGCAGAGCTGCGTGCATTTTATGAATACCATTCAACTGTTTTTGAAGCATGGGACGGTCCTGCAGCATTTTCACTGACAGACGGACGTTATATCGGTTGTGTTCTTGACCGTAACGGTCTACGCCCTTCAAAATACATCATCACGCATGATGATACGCTTTTAATTGCCAGTGAATACGGCGTTATTGATATCGCTGAAGAAAATATCAAAGAACGAGGACGTTTGCAATCAGGACAGATGATTGGTTTGGATCTGAAATTTGGAAAAGTACTTAAAGACGAAGATATTAATGAGTATCTAAAAAAATCCAATCCCTATATGAATTGGCTCAATGAACATATGGTTTATCTTCAAGAGCATGTCGAACACCAATATGAGACTAAATGTGAGTGTTCTGCAGAAGATTTGATAACTCGTCAGCGATATTTCAATATTACCCAAGAAATAGTAGAACAGGTAATTGAACCTATGATGCGCGATGGTAAAGAAGCAGTCGGATCTATGGGTGATGATACTCCGCTTGCTGCATTTAGTACCGTACAGCGTAATTTCAGTGATTTTTTCAAACAACGTTTCGCGCAAGTGACCAATCCTCCGATTGATCCGATCCGTGAAAAAGTTGTGATGAGTCTTAACTCAGGTTTTGGTGAGATTCATAATATTCTAGATGAAATCCCAACACATGCCAAACGTCTAAAAGCGATTTCACCGATTTTATTGAAAGAAAAATTAGATGTATTAAAATCATTTGGTGATAAAAAGTCACCGAGATTTCAGCCTTCGTATATGAATGAAGTGTTTTCCACTGCTTATAAAGGAAATTTACGTGATGCATTAAATGCACTCGTAGAGAAAGTTATTCACTCGGTTAAAAAAGATGGTGTCCGTATCATTATACTTGATGACAGCGGATTGGACGGTGAACACAAAACCATTCCTATGTTGATGGCTGTTGGCCGTATCAGCAGTGCGTTGTTAGAAGCTAAAATACGTCACCTAGGATCAATTGTAGCCGTTACAGGTGAAGTGGTGGACTCACATGGTGCAGCAGCGCTTATTGCTTATGGCGCAAGTTCTATTTACCCTAGCTTATTATTCACTACGATTGCCTCTCGTGTTAAACAATCTAATGAAAATGAAAACAATTGTGCAGAAGCATTCAAGTTAGCACATAACGCTCTTAATGGCGGGTTATTAAAAATAATGTCAAAAATGGGAATTGCGACTATTGCATCGTATCGTAATTCCGGACTGTTTGATATTATCGGATTGAGCCGAGAGATGGCCAAGGATTGTTTTGGAGATTCACATGTTCTTATTCCTGGATTGACCTATGAAGATATTGATGAGCGTTTAAATAAAAATCATACAGAAGCATTTGAGCAAAATGGCTTTAATCGTATCTTCCCTTTGAAGATCGGTGGATTTTATAAGTTTTATAACGGGCAGGAGCATCACGATTTCAACCCAGATGTGATTCATGCTATTCATCGTGTCTCAAAAAGCGGTAAACGTGAAGACTTTGATCAGCTTAGTTCACTTATCAACAAGCGAGGTCAAAAGTTTATACGTGATTTCTTTGAATTTAAGTCGGATCGTCCAAGTATCGATATATCTGAAGTCGAGCCAAAAGAGGAGATCTTTAAACGTTTTGCATCTGCTGCGATGAGTTTGGGATCTATCTCCCCTGAAGCACATGAGTGTATGGCGGTTGCGATGAACACGATCGGTGCTCAAAGCAATTCAGGTGAGGGCGGAGAAGATTCGGCACGTTTTGATACCTTGAAAAACTCAAAAATCAAACAAGTCGCTTCTGGACGTTTTGGTGTTACACCTGCTTATTTACGAAGCGCAGAAGAAATTCAGATCAAAGTTGCCCAAGGTGCAAAACCGGGTGAAGGCGGTCAGCTTCCAGGACATAAGGTTTCACCTTTGATCGCACGTTTACGTCATACGACACCTGGTGTGACATTGATTTCACCTCCTCCTCACCATGATATTTATTCTATTGAGGATTTAGCACAGCTTATCTTTGATATGAAACAGGTCAATCCTAATGCAAAAGTTGCGGTGAAACTTGTTTCTGCAGCAGGCGTTGGAACCATTGCAGCGGGTGTTGCAAAAGCATATGCAGATAAAATCGTCATTTCAGGCGGTGATGGCGGTACGGGTGCTGCTCCTTTGACATCGATTAAGTTTGCTGGAAATCCATGGGAACTTGGTCTTTCAGAAGCGCACAATGCATTGAAGGTCAATAATCTTCGTGGTCTTGTTCAGGTTCAAACGGATGGTGGACTAAAAAGTGGTCAAGATGTTGTTAAAGCAGCATTATTGGGAGCTGAGAGTTATGCATTTGGAACAGGTGCCCTAACGATTATTGGCTGTAAAATGTTGCGTATTTGTCACGTTAACAAATGTTCGGTTGGAATTGCGACACAAAATGAGATGCTTCGTGCTGACTATTTTAAAGGTACGGTAGATCAACTGATCAATTATTTCACCTATATGGCAGAAGACGTACGTCAAATTATGGCAAAGCTTGGGTATAAGACACTGGAAGAACTCGTAGGACGTAGTGATCTGCTTCGTATTGTTGATAATGACTTCGCTCGTAAATTTGATTTCAGCAATATTTTACACCGCGAAGAAGGGGTAAATACCTGTCAGACTTCTACTAACAAACCTTTTGATGACAATGCATTTGAAATTGATGTACTGGCAGAAGCCATGGATACGATCAAAAATCCAGAACGCCCGGTTCGTATCTCTCGTGATATCACTAACTTGAACCGTAGTTTTGGTGCCCGTGTGAGTGGTGAAATCGCTCAATATTATGGGGATAAAGGGCTTAAGCCGGATACAATCCGTATTGATTTAAAAGGGATTGCAGGTCAAGCATTGGGAGCATTTTTGATACATGGTGTCTCTATACGTCTTGAAGGGGTAGCAAACGATTATATCGGTAAAGGGATGCACGGAGGTAAGATCGTAATTACTTCTCAAAACCAAGGTGAAGCATTTGCGGCAGGTGGAAATACCTGTCTGTATGGTGCAACGGGTGGTAAACTGTTTGTTGCCGGATCAGTAGGTGAACGTTTTGCTGTTCGTAATTCAGGTGCTTTGGCCATTGTCGAGGGAACGGGTGATAACGCCTGCGAATATATGACAGGCGGTATTGTCGTTATCCTGGGTCAGACCGGTATTAATTTTGGAGCAGGTATGACAGGTGGTATTGCGTTTGTTTATGATGAAAACCACAGTTTTGTAGAGAATGTTAATCGTGAACTCGTAGATGCATTGCGTATTGATACAGATGACGGCGGGGAAGCTCGTCATTATCTCAAACGTCTATTGAAAGATTATGTAGCTGAAACTCAGAGTGAAAAAGCACAAGCCATTCTCAATAATTTCCGTAATGAGATTCGAAATTTTTGGCTTGTTCGACCGAAAAACTTAACAAAATTGCCACTTAATCCTGATAAAGGGGACTAATTATGAGAGAATTTTTAACCATTGAACGTATTGATCCAACAAAACGCGGTGTCGTACAACGACTAAAAGATTTTAGTGAGATCTATGAACCTGTTGACACGCATGAAGCCTCTTCACAAAGTGATCGCTGTATTCAATGTGGTGATCCATTTTGTCTGAATAAATGCCCATTGCACAATTATATTCCACAATGGCTAAAAGCGGTTGCTGAAAAAGATTTAAAATTTGCATTTAATCTTTCAAATGAACCCTCTCCATTTCCCGAAGTGATGGGACGTGTGTGTCCTCATGACCGTTTATGTGAGGGAGATTGTACTTTAAATGATGGTCATGGTGCTATTACGATTGGTTCGATTGAGACTTTTATTAACGAAGAAGGGTTTAAACAAGGGCTTAAACCCTATTTTCCAGGAATTACTACCGATAAAAAAGTGGCAATTATCGGTTCAGGACCTGCCGGGCTTTCTGCGGCAACCTATTTATTGCGTTCAGGAATTTCTGTGACTATGTATGAACGTAGTGACCGTGCAGGCGGACTGTTGACCTATGGTATACCTAATTTTAAATTGGATAAAAAAATTGTTGATCGCCGCGTAGGCTTATTAGAAGAAGCCGGTCTAAAATTGGTTCTAAATTGTGAAGTGGGAAAAGACATTGAATTTGATGAGATAGCGGATAATCATGATGCTCTTTTTCTTGGATTAGGTGCCACAAAATCAAAAACTGCTAATATCGCAGGGGACCATGCATCCAATGTATACGTTGCGATGGAATATTTAACGGCTATCCAGCGTAAAAACTTTGGTTTGACGTACGATAAAAAATTTGATTTTAAAGATTTAGAAGTAGTAGTAATTGGGGGTGGAGACACAGCAATGGACTGTGTGCGTACCGCTAAACGTGAAGGTGCGAAAAATGTAACGTGTCTCTACCGTCGTGATGCGCATAACATGCCGGGATCACAGCGAGAATATAAAAATGCGATTGAAGAAGGTGTAGAATTTTCTTTTTATGCCTCTCCAAAAGAAGTTATATTAAACGATAACGGTAAAGCGGTTTCTGTTCATATGGCAAAAACCGTTCTTGGTGCTAGAGATGCCAGTGGACGTCAAAAGATGGAAGAAATAAAAGGAGCTGATTTTAACGTCAATGCGGATGTTGTCATTATGGCTCTTGGTTTTGATCCTGTAGTACCTCCGTTTTTAGCTGAAAATGGCATTGCTGTGAATTCATGGGGCGGTATTGTGATTGATGAACAATTCCAAACTACGACACATGGGGTTTATGCTGGAGGTGATTGTTATCGAGGTGCCGATTTAGTAGTTACTGCTGCGTATGATGGAAGAGAAGCCGCTCGCGCGATGGTTAAATCTTTACTCGGATAATGACCCCTTTTATACAAGCGGTTATTGAGTCTTGCGTTGAAGTACGTGACTTAATAACCCATTCTTCGGATATTTCTCTTTTTGATTCATTTGATGAAGGTCAAGGCGGGGATATTAGCAGTGGCTTTGATTTACGCGCTGAAGAGATTTTTTTTAAAAACCTGCATTCTTACGGTTCTCTTTTCTCGGAAGAAAGCGGCTGGATGTCACCTGCTTCATCTTGTAATATTATTCTTGATCCCATTGACGGCAGTGATAATTTTTCTTCTTTATTCCCCTATTATGGCGTTTCTGTCGCATTAGAAGTTGACGGGATTACTACAGAAGCGGTTGTTTGTAATCTTGTTAATGGAGATGCATTTGTGCGAACATGTGATGAATATTATCGTACGAATATTGATAAATTCGATCAAAAAACTTCAATCATTTATAATAATAAAGCAAAAATAGGCCTCTTTGAAAAAGGGCCTGAACATCCAATTTTGGGTGAAAAATTGATGCAAAATAAATTAAAATATCGTTCTCCGGGTGCCTTGGCTTTGTCCTTGGCTTATGCACCCTATGTTAAATATGTGTTATTTTTAGGTACAATGCGCTCGTTTGATATCCAAGCAGGCTTGTACTTGAGCCAACACCTTTACGGACATCATGATGAGAGGTATATTCTCTTGAGCTCGGATAAAGAAGTGTTTGAACGGATACGTTTGATTGTTGAAAAGGAGTATTTTTGAGTCTATTTAACCTATTCGGTGACTCCGAAAAAAAGAAGCAACCTACTAAAAGTGAGGCCCCATCTCATTGGGTAAAATGTACTTCATGCCAATCACTTATGTACTACAAAGAGATGGAGAAGCAAAATCATGTTTGTCCAAAATGCGGATTCCATTTACGTATAGGTGTACAAGAGCGTTTAGCGATTATTGCAGATGAAGGCAGTTTTGTCGAATACGATGCTTCTTTAAAACCGATTGATCCTTTGGCTTTTGTGGATAAAAAGAGTTATGCCGCTCGCATTCAAGAAGGGTTTGAAAAAAATGGACGCTATTCATCGGTTGTCAGCGGTGAATGTACTATTAATTCTGTTCCCGTACAATTAGTCGTTTTTGATTTTAACTTTATGGGCGGATCATTGGGCTCTGTTGAAGGTGAAAAAATAGTTCGTGCGATTAATCGCGCCTTAGAAAAACGCCAAGGTGTTATTATCGTTAGCGCCAGTGGCGGTGCACGTATGCAAGAAAGTACGTTTTCTCTTATGCAGATGTCGAAAACTTCTGCTGCATTAGCACGTTTGGCGCAGGCTAAGCTTCCTTATATTTCTTTATTGACCGATCCTACAATGGGTGGTGTAAGTGCATCGTTTGCAACCTTGGGTGACATTATTATTGCAGAGCCTGGTGCCTTGGTCGGATTTGCGGGGCAACGGGTTATTAAGCAAACGATTGGTTCGGATTTACCTGATGGCTTTCAAAGAGCTGAATTTTTACTTGAAAAAGGGTCTATTGATATGATTGTTGAGCGCAATGAGCTCAAAGATACATTAAGTGATCTGTTAACGCTTCTCCTCCCTTAATCATGCGACTGTATGCTTTATGTGATCGTGACGTTTTACGCTCACGAGATATTAGTTTTGAACAGTTCATACAGCAAGTAAAATCTTTGAATGGTGAAATTGTTCAATACCGTAATAAACATGATGATATTGCAACGATTAAAAATGATTTGATTCAATTGCGCCAGTTATGGGACGGTTTTTTAATCATAAATGATCATTATGAATTGGCATCCTATTGTGATGGTGTTCATATTGGGCAAGATGACCTTTATGCGATTGACGGTGATCCGGTTCGTGCGCTTGAAATACTGAAGCTTGCCATTGGTAATGATAAAATAGTTGGACTCTCAACGCATAACCGTGAAGAAATTGCGATTGCTAATAGATTGGACCTTAATTATATCGGTTTAGGTGCCTATCGCAGTACATCAACAAAAAAAGAAGCCGGGGTATTAGGTGAATCACTAGATAGATTGGCAAAAGAGTCCAGTCACCCTGTAGCCGCTATTGGCGGAATTAAGACCGATGATATTTTTGAATTTGTTACGTATCATGTCATAGGCAGTGGATTACTATGAATATTTCACTGTTCTCTATTGCAAAAAAAGAGCGTTCATTATACGATCCGCTTTATCAAGAACAAATCAAGATGATTTCCCGTTTTGCAAAACTTGAGGATATTGAACTGTTTCCAAAGGAAATTGTCAAAGCACATCAAACAGGACCTGAAGCATCAAAATTGGCTTACAGTAAGTTACTTGAACCCATGTTGGGAAAAAGTTATTCAATTGCGTTACATCCTGATGGAAAAAAGTATGATAGCTTGGCTTTTAGTAAGCTCCTATGTGATAAAATCGCGATACAATTTTTCATTGGGGGAGCGTTTGGCTTTGAGGAGTCATTTGTTTCTCGATGTGATAGCGTTATAAGTCTGTCAGAACTGACCATGAGTCATAAGATTGCAAAAGCAGTTTTATTGGAACAGATATATCGGGCTTTTACATTGTTGAATAATCATCCGTATCATAAATAAGGGAATACATGAGAGAGAGTGAACTGCATTATTTTGAAGAGATTTTATTGGCTCGTAAAGTTCAAATTATTAAAAATTTGAATGGTGTAGAGCAGGAAATGATACAGCTTCGTGAATGTGAGCTTAATGATGAAGGCGATTATGCATCTGTCAGTAATGAAAATCTGGTTGAAAGTGCTATTGGTGCACAGCAGCTTCAAGAATTGAATGAAATCGAAGTTGCCCTAGGGAAAATTAAAACAAAACAATACGGCATATGCGATATGTGTGAAGATGAGATTGGTTTTCAGCGTCTAAAAGTAAAGGCGCATGCTAAATATTGTATTATATGCCGTCCTATTGCTGAGAAAAATAAAGCCTAAGGGAGAATCAATGCAACTAAAACGTTATACAGTTGGGTCACTTATTTTAATGATATTGGTAGGTTTAGCCGTTTACAGTATCAATACCCAATCCACATCATTTGATTTGCTAGGTATCCATTTTCCTAACCTTCCTATCGCTTTTTGGGTTGTTGTACCTCTGGCACTTTTGTACCTTGCAAGTGTTTTGCATATGGCAGTATATGTTTTGGTTGGAAACTTTAAACTTAGACGTTTAAATCGTGATCATGAAAAAATGGTTGATGCTCTCCGTGATTCTTTATTGGGAGTCCCTGAACGCAATTATGTGTTTAAAAGCGATGCTTACAAAGTTATGGGTAAGTTAATTGATAACTCATTGATTTTGCCTTATGAAACATTGAAAAATATCGGTAATGAAAAAATTGATGAAGCACTGACGTTGCTCTCAGATATTAAAGCACACAAAAAAGTGGAAATGAAAAAATTTCATTTAGCCAATACTGCATCCTTAATGATTCAAAATAATTTGAATCGGCTTGAACGGGGTGAATTGACAGCTGATGAAGTTTTATCGCGTCATGAAACCTATGGTGATGCAGTTTGTCAAAAAGCATATGAATCGTATGTTAAAACAGCATCAATGGGCTCTGTGATCAAATATAAAAACCTTTTGACAAAATCATCATTATTTACTTTTCTTGGACGTATAAACAGTTATGAAAATGGTATTGATATGAGTAATGAAGAAGCGATTGCCTTAATCAAATATCTTAAACTATCAAGCGATGATTTTATTGATTTGTCGATTGTTTTGGCTAAAAACATGGTTCCAGAACAGCGAATACGTTTGTTTGAATTCATGAGTGAACAATGTGACGATGTGATGGAAGCTTATTTTTATACGTTGTATGACTTGCAAATGATTGATGTAGTCAATGAGCTACTCAATAATACGGCTCACGATGAATATCAGATTTTTAAAGCATACAGAGATCTTAAGCGTTCTAATAGGCATTACGATATTGCTATCTTCTTC
>JAMCPS010000033.1 GCA_023379705.1 Campylobacterota bacterium | reverse complement strand
ATTTCAATCTCACTGCCCGATTCGATCTCTAAATCTTGAGCAAGGGCTTTCCATTGACGATTGCTTACAACGCTCTCGTACAGTTCCACATCGCCTTCTTGGTGTTGTGAGAGGGGCGTTAAGGCTTTTCCTAGAATTCCCACAAATTCGTTGTGTGTTCCCACTCCTGATGTTACAGCGTCTGCAATGTGTCTTTTTTTAAAGACGACAGCACCGATGATCATGAAAACCGAGGCGATGATGATCTGCCAAAAAAGCGATTCGGGGAGGAAATAGGCAACTGCACCTGCTGCTAAAAATCCTATCCCTGCAAAGAGAGCAAAAAAAGTGGGGAGTATCATTTCGATGACGATCGCGATCACACCCAAAATGAGCCAAATAAAATACGACATATGTTTGATCCTTTCTTGAAATCTGATTTGACAAGGGTACAGTGTCTATCCTTAATTGTCAGACGTAAGAAGATAGACATAATTCAATGCCAAAACAACTCGCGTATTAACGAATAATGAGATTGACATTATCCGATTTTGTTCTCATTTTGAGCCATGTTTCAATTTTTTGACGCTCAGTGGAGGTGAGCCTTTTTTTGGCATTTATATTTAAAATGAGACGGTTGACGCTGCGGTTATGTTCAAGGGCGCTTGGATCATAGCTTCGTGAGAGAAGGACATCGTTCACTTTTGGGAAAAGAGTTTCTAGTTCGTTGGGAATAGCCGTATAGTATTCACGGTCGCTTGAGAGAAGTCGAATTTGTTCTTTTAGTTTTTCAACTTCTTTTGCCTTTTTTTCTAAATCTGTTTTGGTGTTTTCATAGAGATCGGCAATAATATCAGCTTTTAATGTGGTTACGTCGACGTCTTCACGTTCTCCATTTTGGTAGATTTTGAGTTTGGCATTTTTCAAGCCAGAATTGCTTAATGCGAGACTTAAATGATCCAATTGTCTTTGGGGGACGTGATCCCCGATCAAAAAAACTTTGATCATATGGGTTTTGGTGTCTATTTTTACTTGGGCAACATCGGTATTTTTAAAGCGGAGCTGTTCATTGATAAAAATATTTGTTCTGGCTTTGAACATTTCGTCTCCAACGAGCTGATAGGCCAGATAAGAGCTGGGAAGAACGGTTAATATGACGACGAACGCAATGTAGCGTTGCGCTTTTTTGGCAATTTCAGGGTTAACGTATTTTTTTTCACTCAGGTTGAATACACGAACAATCATAAAGGATGCCAAAGCGATAAAGACGAAGTTGATGGTATAAAGATAAAAAGCCCCGAAAAAGTAGCTCCAATGACCCGTTGCCAATCCAAAGCCTGCGGTGCACAAGGGTGGCATAAGTGCGGTTGCGATGGCAACACCCGGAATGACATTGGTTTTTTCTTTTCGTGTAACTGCCACGATTCCGGCCAATCCGCCAAAAAGTCCGATCATCACATCCCAAACGGTTGGTGTAGTTCGGGCCAATAGTTCTGAGCGTGCCACGTCCAAAGGTGAAAGTAAAAAATAAATAGTGGAGGTAAGCAGTGCAATCAGGGTTGCAATGGCGAGATTTTTAAATGCGCTTCGGATAAGAGCGAAATCATTAATCCCAGCACCGTATCCAATACCCATAATTGGTCCCATGAGTGGAGAGATTAACATGGCACCGATGATTACGGCAGTTGAGTTTACATTCAGCCCGACGGATGCTACGAGAATGGCGAACATTAGAATCCATAGATTGGCTCCTTTCATCGAGACATCGCCACGGATTCTCTCGTCAATCACATGATCATCAGCTTTGTCCTCGGTAAGGCTTAATCGATCACGCATCATCTCTTTTAGATTTAGCCAGACACGGTGTTCTCTGATATCTGTCATCTTCTGCCATCCTCATTTAATCAATAATAAACATTTTACACTCTCTTTTAAAAATTTGGCTTATATCTGTTAAATGAGAGAACTGGGGATTTATGTTTACTTTCGTGTACTATACTAGGGGGAACTGTTATGTTTGGTTGTACTGGATGAAAGGGGAAAATGAGTGAACACAACTATGGAATTAGACGGTATTGATTTATCAACACATCCTTTTGGCTGGATGCTTCTGCTTATATTTTTCATCGGCTATTATTTTATTGTGAGAGAAGATAAATATCATCTCGACAAATCGAAACCGGCGTTGTTTATTGGAACGTTTATGTTTATCCTTATTGGAGGATTTTATGCATTTTATGGGCTTAATTTCATCCCATTTAAAAGAGAAATCACCCAACTGGTCTACGAAATCGCTGAGATCTTCTTTTTCTTATTTGTAGCGATGACTTTTATCGAAGCGCTGATTGAGAGGGGAGTGTTTAATGCTCTCAAAGGAAAACTCATTGCCAAGGGGTACAGTTATCGTGAACTTTTTTGGATTACAGGATTTTTAGCTTTTTTTATCTCGCCTATGGCTGGAAATCTTGCAACAGCCCTTATTCTATCCACGGTTTTAGTAACGATTGAGCGAAAAAATAAAGCTTTCTTGGTTCCCGGTGCTATGAATGTAGTCGTTGCTGCCAATGCCGGAGGGGTTTGGAGTCCGTTTGGGGATATTACGACTCTTATGGCATGGACAGCACACAAAGCAAACTTTGCTGATTTTCTTTATCTTTTTCCTGCCGCATTTATCGGCTGGATGGTGACGGCTTATTTGCTGGTGCGTTATGTCCCCAATTTAGACCCCAATAACGAGAGTGATCCAAAGGTTGCTGAGAAGATTGAGATTCTCAAAGGGGGGAAAGTCATTGTCGGTATAGGGATTGCCACTATCGCTATTTCGGTTATCGCAAAACAGGTAATGCAGTTACCGCCGATGTGGGGGATGCTTTTTGGGCTCTCTGTTTTGCAATTGTATACCTATCGATTGAAACGACGTCATAAACAAGATGTCAATATTTATAAATCCATCAGTAAAGTTGAGAACAATACGCTTCTCTTTTTCTTTGGTATTTTAGCGGCAGTCGGTGCCCTTTATTTCGCCGGATTTTTGGGATATGTATCCAAACTGTATGATATGTATGATCCTACCTATATCAATATCGGTGTTGGTTTTATTTCCGCAGCTATCAACAACGTACCGGTTATGTCAGCAGTCCTCAAAGCAAAGCCGGCGATTGATTATGCTCAATGGATGTTGTTGACTTTGAGTGCAGGAGTTGGCGGATCGTTGATTAGCTTTGGAAGTGCGGCGGGTGTCGGGGTGATGAGTAAACTACACGGTATTTACACATTTTCTTCTCATATAAAGTTGGCATGGACCGTATTGATAGGATACATGGTCTCTATTGCGGTGTGGTATTTTCAATTTATGGTTTTGGGAGTGTATTAAAATGATGATAAATGATAGCGGGGCGTTTTTGATGACGTCCAAAAAAAAATAATAATGAAAAGAAGTTAATAATGACAGAGAGTAAATTGCAACGTATCGTGATCAAAGTAGGTACTGCGGTCTTGACAGAAAATAATAATATTGCCAAAGAACGGATGATGAATCTTGTGACGTTGATCGCAAATCTTAAAAAAATATATGACGTTATATTAGTAACATCTGGGGCAGTAGGGGCAGGGTATTCGGCACTGAAACTTGATAAAAGCAAGCAGATAGGGAGAAAAGCATTGGCAGCGGCGGGACAGCCGATTTTGATGTCCAGCTACAAACAAAAATTTGGTATTTATGACATGGATACGGCACAGATACTTTTGACCGAAGATGATTTCGATTCACGCAAACGGACGATTATGTTTCAAGAAATTATTAATACCCATTTAAACTACGATATCGTACCGATCATAAATGAAAACGATATTACGTCAACTCCGGAGCAATCATTTGGGGATAATGATCAGCTTTCAGCCCATGTCGCTTGTGCTACGGATGCTGATTTATTGGTTATCCTCAGTGATATTGACGGATATTATGATAAAAATCCCAAAGAATTTAAGGATGCTAAAATCATAAAAGAGATCACAGAGATCCCAAAAGAGGCTTTAGCACAAGACTCATCAGCCAATAATGCATTTGCCACAGGGGGAATTGTGACGAAACTCAAAGCTGCGGATTTCTTGATGAAGCGCGGTAAAAAGATGTTTTTGTGCAACGGATTTTATCTTAGTGCGGCAGAGTCCTATTTGTTCAGAGGCGAACATACTCTAGGAACATTGTTTAAACCTAAAGATGCATGAAATTAGCAAAACAGTATCTATTCCTGATTCAGAGATCGAGATCACGGCCATCCGCTCCCAAGGAGCAGGAGGGCAAAACGTCAACAAAGTCTCCACCGCGATCCACCTGCGCTTTGACATCAATACCTCGACACTTCCTGAACTCTACAAAGAACGGCTATTAGCCCTCACGGATCACAGGATTACCAAAGATGGAATTGTGAACATCAAGTCCCAAGAATCGCGAAGTCAAGAAGAGAACAAAGAGGCGGCGTTACAGCGGCTCAAAGAACTGATCAAAAGTGTCATGGTGACCCAGAAAAAACGCACAGCGACCAAACCAACCCGTAATTCACAAAAACGGCGGATGGACAGCAAAACGAAGCACGGGAATATTAAGAAGATGCGAGGGAAAGTCAATAAAGGGGAAGGTTAAGAAACCTTTTTACATCATCCTAAAAGAAAC